>CAYFFH010000214.1:0-5620 GCA_964342175.1 uncultured Enterobacteriaceae bacterium
GGATGGAACTCGACGAGTTGTATTAATAAATTTCCCAAGTGATTCAATGAAGACGGTCGGCATCGTAACACGTGTTATGAGCGATCGAGCCGGCCGCCGACTAGCGGCCGTTTATGTCCCGACCACACCGAATCCCACCTCAGGTTACCTCGAAATTATCCCGGTCTCAGATCTTGTCTCATTAGATTGGTCAATTGAGGAAGCGATGAGTTTTATCATTTCTGGTGGCGCTGTTGCTCCTGAAACTATCGACTATGATTCGACAGACAACATAAAGCTGTAACCACCGTATTACAGGTGCGGTTTTTGCGCAGTGGTGAGGCTTATCCATCTCGTAGTAAAGGGTCGGTAGAAAATCTTTTCTCCCTTTTCGGGGCTATCAAGCACCTACTATCTGTTTATCGATGTGTAGGAGCCGGGAAATTTCTATAAACGTTCTGGATTTTAAGTCCGAATAGGTGTCGATGGAGTTAAATCCTTGATCATCAGAAGCATCACGACGATGATTGCTCTCATTTAATGAGTGGAAATCGAAGTGACTGTTGAGGAAAACATTAACCTGCCATCCGTTTCTGGCATGCATGATCTGGTTTTCACTACCCAAGCGGGCGCATCGATGCGCTATACGCTATTTTTACCGCCTCAAATTCCGCGTGACGGGACTCAAGGCCTCGCGCTTGTACTCCACTATGGAGGACAACCTTCAGGTTTCTACGGGCGTGCACTTCTGGAACAACTGTTTTTGCCTACATATTCCAAGTTAGAGGCAGTAATGATCGCGCCTGTAAGTATGGGCGGTGATTGGAGCATTGTAGCTAACGAACAAGCCGTGCTTGAGTTGTTCGCAATGATCGAAACGATCTATAACACAGATTTTACGAAGCGGCTTATCACGGGTTACAGCCTAGGTGGTGTCGGAACATGGCATATGATCTCTCGACACCCAGAGTATTTTTCGGCTGCAATACCAATTTCTGGATTTAGATTTATCCCGGAGAAGAGTTGTGACACACCCATATTTGCATTGCATTCGCGGGCCGATTCGATATTTGATTTTAAACAACTTGAGGATTTGATAGATTCGCTGGTTTCCAATGGTTGCAATGCTAAAGTCGATTTCATTGATGATATCGATCATTACAATATTCCGGCGTTTGCGCCTTTGCTTGAAAGGACAATTCCGTGGCTGGACAGGATTTGGGAGGATGCTAGGTGAGTGAAATGAAATTTGGTTTGATGTACAGCTTTCTCGTGTCAACTGGGTCGAAGATGACCCATCTTGATACGTTTCGCGAAATGGATGGCCTGGTCTCACTAGCAGAAAGTCTTGGGTATGATTCCTTTCAAACTACTGAGCACCATTTCCAACACAATGGCTGGGCACCGAGCCCGCTAGTAGTTTTGGCGAAAGCAGCGGGATTGACCAAAACGATGCGTCTAGTAACTAATATTTTGGTTCTCCCGCTTTATGATCCTCTGCGCTTGGTCGAAGACGTCGTCACGCTAGACAATTTGTGTGAGGGGCGGCTGACCCTTGGCGTCTCTCCCGGGTATGTGTCGGAAGAATTCGCCGCCTACGGGCTTCCACATAACGAACGTTTCCAGCGGTCGGAGGAGATCCTTAATATTCTTGAAAAGTCGTGGAGCGAGGAAGTTCTCGAACACAAAGGAAAGTTCTACAAGATTCCACCGACTCGAGTGATGCCGCGGCCCGTGCAAGATCCGATACCTATTTGGTATGGGGTTTCTGGTCCGAAATTACTCAAACGTGCGGCTGAACGTGGTTGTCCTATAACTGCGTCACCGCGTCATACAGTCGACGAACTTGTTACTCAGTATGGTCGGTACGATGAAGTGGCAGCCAAGGTGGGCTTTTCGACAAAGGAACGGCCAATAATTCGCGAGGTTTTTATAGCACCAACCACGCAGCAAGCAGAAAAACTTGCGGGACCAGCCGTCACAAATATCTTCGATCTGTACGGTCGTAAATCTGCCTCTGGAGAACGTCAACTGCGCAACGATAGAGGAGAGTTGATAACGGACGCAGCACAGGTCGACTTTAGGACATTCTCGTCGCGTTACATCATTGGCGACCCAGTTTCGGCGTGCGAACAGCTAAAAGATTCCGTTGATCGACTACAACCGAGTGAAGTCATTTGCCGGATGCAATTGCCAGGTATACCGACAGAAGATCTGGAAAAATCGTTACGCCTATTTGCTGAGCGAGTAATGCCTCAGTTTCGGTAGGCTGGGATGCTAAATCACGTGTCTAGTAGAAAAACTGGATTAGTAAACGGAATATCAGGCTGCGGATTATTAATGTGAGTACTAACGTTGACACAAATGACCTGGCTAGACGATGTGCAAATGCCATGTTTTCCCGGGACCTTGCATCAAAAGAGTTAGGTATTACCCTGTCAGAGATTGGCCCGGGTCACTCGAGAATGTGTATGGAGATTAAAGCAACGATGGCGAATGGCGATGGAGTCTGCCATGGTGGACTCTTGTTTTCGTTGGCTGATACTGCAATGGCGTTCGCAAGCAATTCTCGCGACGAGGTCTATGTTGCAATCGGCGGATCCATTGAATTTCTCTCGCCGGGCCATATCGGTGACACAATCGTCGCGGAGGCCATCGAAGAACATTGCCGAGGCCGCACTGCAGCTTATAGCGTCGCGCTAACAGATTCGAGCGGAAACCGAATTGCACAATTCCTAGGGCGGACTTATCGCGTACGCGGCACGGTTATTCAAGACCCCTAGGATCGAGGGTTAGTCCGAGCGCGTCGGTTACGGGAGGGTCCGCTATGGTTTTGATAGTGCTTTGTTAAAAGGTTTGAGGTTAGATCGGTAACATTATTAATTTGGCATCGGCGGAATCTGCGAGGTGTAAGGTGAATTGCGAACGGAGACTCGACAACGCGATATCTAAGGGATATTTTTGAGGCTCAAGTTCGCTTCCATGGTGTGAAGTGATGGGTCAGTCTAGACTCAAACCTCCACTTGCATATGGTCAGTATTAAGACGGACGTAAAACCTATAAATGGAGGTCTACCATGGCGAATGCTCAGATTGCTCAAATCCGGACTATGCTAAACGAGAACCCTTTGATTCCAGAAGGAGCATCGCTGGCGGAAATGCGCGTCGGCTTTGATTCGATGGGTGGGATGTTCCCACGCCTCGAAGACGTTTCATCACAAATTACGAACGTCGGTGGTGTTAATGGTGAGTGGTTTGATCTTAATGACGGCGATTCCGATAGGGTTATGCTCTACTTGCATGGTGGTGGATACTTGATTGGATCGGTTGAATCTCACCGGGCACTGATAGAGCGGATTACCAGGGCAACCGGTGGTCGAGTGCTTGCGATCAATTATCGGCTTGCGCCAGAATTTCCGTTCCCGGCCGCCGTCGACGATGCCATGGCGGCCTATCGTGGGCTCCTAGGCCAAGGTTACCATTCTAGCCGCATTTCGATTGCGGGCGACTCTGCCGGCGGGGGACTCGCTATAGCCTTGCTCGTCGCGCTTCGAGATGCAGCTGAACCTACGCCAGGCTGCTTGGTACCGATTTCGCCGTGGACGGACATGGAATGTAGCGGAGACTCTATTGAGACGCGTGCCGCTCTAGACCCGATGGTACAGAAGCAGGTGCTGATGGAAATGAGTGGTGTCTACCTCGATGGAGCCGATCCGAAAAGTCCGATGGCCTCTCCTTTAAATGCTGACTTTAGGGGGTTGCCGCCCGTGTTAATCCAAGTTGGCGATGCGGAGGTATTGTTAGATGATAGTGTTCGTCTAGAGGATAAAATGAGGGCTGCTGGCGTCGACGTCACGGTAGAAGTATGGGACGAAATGGTCCATGTGTGGCACTTATTTGCCCCGATATTAGACAAGGGCCAAGAAGCTATCGACCGTCTGGGAGCGTTCGTGAAAGAAAAGACGGGTTAACTCTTAACAATATCCATCGCGGCATACACAAGGACAACAGGATAGTTCGTTTCGAACCATCAGATTATTTTAGCCCCCGGCGATCCCGACTAGAAACGCTATCGTCTCACCATCTTCCAAGGTGTCTTCTATGAATACCCGCCGACCCTTGGAATCCACGTACATCGTGCCGTTAGCGTTCAATTGATTGGTATCCGGATCCATTAACAACGCAGACATTTTCTCACCGTATTTTTCGGTTAATTGCTTCGCAAGTTCGGACACAAGAGGTTGATCAAGTTCGAAGGTATCACCGGGGAGCCCAGTGATTTCTTTGAAGTGAGAGTGGTATTCCGTCCGCACAGTGATCATTAGATTTAATCTTTTGCGAGCGCGCGATCGGACTCAAGAACATCAGCGACATCGTTCAGGTCTAGTTCCTCGAGTTTAGACCGCGTTTGAAGCCCACTTTTGACGTCCCAGCCGCGCCATTGATAGTATTCGTCGAGAACTGTTTCAAACATATCCGCGGCAACTTTGCCGGGATACATACCCTCGTCGGTCGGTTCCCACATCCAGCGTTCGCAAATTGTATCGTGCTCACGCCGCATTCCAATCCGTGAGTTGAAGGCCTTTTCAAGATTACAGATTCGCTCACCATCGCGCATAAGTTGTTCCGAATCGTGCTCTACCCCGGTAATCGAGCGATAGGCATCACCGTAATAGCTCTCCGGCATGTATCCAGCTGGATCAAGCATCCAGTGAAACATACAAACGCCATAAGAATTTAATAAAGCAACTTGATTTTCGATGATAGCGGTGGACGCACCCTTATAATCCGGAATACTAAGGTCAGCTGCTTCGGATCCACCAAAATAGGCCTGCGAAAGATCGCGACGCTGAAATTTCTCGATCAACCCGAGACCCTTCAAATGATCTGCACCCCGGGATGCGACCGCCATGTTGTTCATCCAAGTGGGAAACGGGCGCATCTCTTCGGTGAAGCTTGCACCGCCTTTACCGTACATAGCATACTTCATAAAGTTTTGACCCATCATCTCAGAATAGCGCAATGCGCCTTTATAAGGGCCGTCACCAAACAATTTCCCAAAAGTATTGGATTGGAAAACAATGTCTTCTACGAGACGTTCAATGTCGTTCATGTTGCCCCATTCGAGACTTTGGCTATGACCGAATAGGTTTGCTACATCGTCATCGCTGATTAACTCACGCTGTTTTAATTCCATTAAAAAGCTAATTGAGCAACTTAGATCCTGGTTATCGATGCCGTAGTCATTGGTTAATTTCCCCCAATGTGCGACTTCCGCCCAGTCACGTACGTCGAGCGCACCAGCAGCACTGCCAGTAGTTAGATATTCTGGTCGACGGAAGGATTCACCGATGTAATTTTTTGCCGCCTTCGATTCCTCACCGTCTATTTTGTACTTAGCATCACAGGCGATGAAGCAATCCGAGGAACATACCTCAGAATACCGATGGAACCGCTTGACCCAGTTGTCCGACGTAATCTCTCCGCCGCGAAACATATTACCTTGACCGTTCCTCCAGAAGTGGCTTCCAATGTGTTGGTACATTTCGACCGCACCCAAGGTGCCACGGCGTTTGAAGCCATACACTGCTTCGTTAGCGTCGAGGCTTTGACGAAATTTGTCTGACCATTTCATTAAGCTC
>CAYFFH010000215.1:0-5594 GCA_964342175.1 uncultured Enterobacteriaceae bacterium
GCAGTATATCCTTGTGTCGATGGCGCTCAACACTCTCGGAGTCCAACCCGACCCTGGGCTACCCGATTGGGATCTCAAAAGTTCATAGGGGGATCGATGGCATTCCCCATCGCTACCAGCCTGCAGGCGTCAGGCGTCATTTGCAAATGCGTTACTGAAACATAATCAGGTTCAAAACAAACCAATCGCTCGTCTTCTATGGCGCGGGTAACCATCGCGTTGATAAGCATAAAGTGGGTGAAGATCACCGCGTTTTGTTCGATTTCTTGTAACGCATCCCAAGCAGCGCTACGCCACGCTAGGATACTCGGGTCAACATCACGCCAACCCGATTTCATCACATCAACTAACCACGCCTTCCGTTTATCCGTATCCGAAGCGAGTGGTACTTCACAATAGCGCTTGTCAATTTGGGTCAAAACTCCCCACCGATGTCCAAGCGGAATGGCGGTTTGCTGCGCACGCAATAGAGGACTCGATATAACTTGTCTGAAATTAAGTTGTGCGAGTTCATCGGCAACGGCTTCGGCTTGCTGCAATCCAAGCGGACTCAAACCCGCATCCTGTCCCTGCGACCAAGGTACGCTGGCTTCGCCATGGCGCACCAAATAGACATCAATATTTTTAGTCATTGCCGTCGGGAAAAACTCTTAGCATCTCGAGATTTTACTACTGTCTAACCCGAGAAAGTTTGTAGCCCGAACGGGGAAAGTGCACACGCACGTTGTTGACCTGCTCGTTGCTAACTGTAATCGAAATTCGGTGATCGTCGACGGCGGCAAGTTCCCCGTTTGCCGGCGATACTTCATCTAAGGGTGATACCGTAACCAAGTCTCCAATCTTCAAGCCTTCTGGTGCGACGTAATCGGTTGTTGCGATCGGCTTCGGAACCGCTGAGTTCGCACATTCGATTGCGGCAGTTGCCTCGAGTTCGGTTCTGCAACCGTGACCGATAGCGTGTATTCGGGCCATCCACTGACGGGTTAACGGCATATCGTCTAAAAACGTCTGCTTCGTTTTAAAGGCATCGAGAAACCAAGGCACATGGTAAAGCGCCAAATCTGCTAGGCTTGGCGCGTCACCAAACACATAAGCGTCACCACCCACAAACAAATCTTCGATCGCCGTGAGCTCGGAGCGCATCTGGGCGAGATACTTTGCAGCTGATGCCTTAACTTGCTCGACCCTCGGTATTGGTTTGCCATGTAATATGGCACGGTCGGAATGAAATTCGGCCGGAAATTTTTCTGCATTAATCCCCGAGATGTACAGTGCTACGGGCCACAGGAGGCGCGACTCCATCCAATCGGCGATCGCGTATGCAAAAACTCGGTTCCTTCTGCCGCCCGAGTAGAAAGAGGGCTCCGGGTACCGTTCTTCTATAATTTCGGAAATCAAACGAGTATCGCAATACACATCGGCACCGATTTGGAGTGCCGGCGTGCGTCGATAACCACCAGTCAGCGGCGTGTAATTAGGTTTCGGCAAGTGTGACGGGATCTCAACGGAACTCCAAGTAAGGTCTTTATAGCCGAACATCAGACGCACCTTCTCCGAAAAGTTAGAGAAATCATAGTGGTGCAGAATCAAATTCATTTCTTAGAATTCGGTATCCGGCTAATAGCTGGGCAATTACCATCAACGATCGCGTCAAAGCGGTCACGCACAATATCCATCCATTCGGGATGCGTGTGGATGTAAAAACGTTCGGCCCTCACAGCATCAACCACCAGCATACCTACTGCATCTGCTTCCATTCCCGTATTAATTCCCGACTGAAACCGCTGACGCGCGCGCTTCATTTTATCGGTTAACATAGACCCGAGATCCCGATTCCGATCCGAATCAGCAATTTTCGTACGCACCCATCCCGGACACAGCACCGATACTTTAATCTTTTCGTCGCGTAAGGTTAGGTCGTTATATAAGTTCTCCGATAACGCAACAACCGCGTGCTTGCTAACGGTATAGATTGGGTTTGCGGTGCCACTGATCAAACCACCAAAAGAGGCAGTATTGACGACGTGGCCGACTTGTCCCCCGGCAAGCATCCTCGGTATAAAAGCCCGAATACCATGGACAACACCCATTAGATTGATACCCAGCACCCAGTTCCAATCGTCGAGCGAATACTCCCAAGCGGCCAAATTATTTTCGATCACACCCGCGTTATTACACAAGATCGCTACCTGACCGAACCGACCATAGACTCGTTGTGCCAATTGTTCGACCGCACCTCCATCGGACACGTCCACACACTCCGCGACAACTTCCGCACCTCCAGAGCGCAGCTCTTCGGCCGCCACCGCTAGCGCCGCGGGTTCGATATCAGCCATCACGAGTCGCATACCCTCGTGCGCAAATGCTCTCGCCATACCAAGACCGATGCCGCTTGCGGCGCCGGTTACCACGACTACGCCATCCTCAAATTCGGTCATTGGTATTAGTCCCCCACGCTCCTGTCGGCCAGACGGCTTAACATAACGGTATCGAGATAACTCAACACTGTCTCGTCGTCCTGATTGTATATACGCATTGACAGAGTGGCGATGCCGCGATCGGGCTTGCTCTTTGACCTGCGCTTGTGCGTACATATAACTACCGCCGAAAGTTCATCACCAATGTATACTGGATGCGGGAAACGAACCTCATCAAAACCAAGCGCACCGATAACGGAATTGCGCCACGGTGTCTGATTAACAAATAATTGCTTGACACATAAGGTGTACTGACCCGATGCCGTAATCCCGCGATGCCCCTTCGCACGTGCGGCAGTAGCGTCAAGATGAATCGGTAGTGGATCCCATCTACGATTGAACTCGATCAATTCCTGTTCTGGCACTCTGTAGGGTCCAAAAGTGTGCGATTCTCCCACTACGACGTCGTCGAAATTGAGATTATCGGCAGCAAGCATCATGTCATCCATCGTTTACTTAACAAAATATTGTAGACCAACGACCCTATTACAGTTTGACCACTTCGGTCCTAACGATTACCGTCGAGTTACAGTTCACAAACCGCGCAGGAAAAGTAGTACATGGCAGGCCAAATCGACCAACGCTTGGACGAACTAAAAATCGTCATTCCGCAGGCACGGAAGCCTAAGATCGCGAAGATTAAAGGTTCAGCGATCATTGGGAACATATTATATGTCTCCGGTATGCTTCCACAATGGGAGGGAGACATTCGCTACATCGGTAAGGTTGGCGTCGAATTCTCGATTGAAGAAGGTCGCGAGGCGGCACGATTAAGCGCGTTGAATGTATTGGCACAAGCGCGGAGTGCACTCGATGGCGATCTTGATCGGGTAAAACAGATTGCGAAGGTCTCCGGCTTTGTTAATTGCGCACCCGAAATAACAGAGGTCGCGGCCGTGGTGAATGGTGCCTCCGAATTATTCTTGGAAATATTTGGTGAGCGCGGTGCCCATGCACGGGTAGCAGTCGGTGCCACGACGATGCCGCTAGGAGTAGCGGTAGAGATTGAAGCGATCATGGAAATCAAGATTTAAAGAGTGTTCGAATCAGCTCAATAGTTTAAAGCCACTTTGTTCGTCTGCGAGCTCCGCCGATAAGGTGCGTCAAACCTTCTAAATTCAGAAGTAGAAAATCGACCCAAACTAGACAACAGATACACTCATTATCTTAGTATCCCCTTCAGAAAATAATCTTTTGCCTAAAAGGCATTATGGAGAACAAGATGTCCTACGACACTATAGAGATCGACAAAGAGGGCGCCATCGATTGGGTTACCCTCAATCGACCCGAGCGCTTAAACGCTATCAACCCACAAATGTGCGACGAACTGCAGGATTACTTCGGCAGACTGCAATTCGACCATTCGGTACGCGTCGTCGTCTTACGCGGTGCCGGTCGTGCCTTCTGCGCGGGGTATGACATAACGGAAGTAGACGGTGTCGTCGCCGGCCCAGTTCGAGGCATGCGATTCCAGCGTCAGATTAGCGAAGTAATAATGCGGATGCACCGCTCGCCGCAACCAATCGTGTGTCTCGCCCACGGTGCGACCACCGGCGGCGGATTAGCATTTGCCCTCGTGTCGGATGTCAGAATCGTCTCACTCGATGTAAAAATAAATGTCGCAATGGTTAAAATCGGCCTAACCGGTTGTGACGTCGGTATTAGTTACTTCCTCCCACGCGCGGTAGGACAATCGATCGCCGCAGAATTAATGATGACCGGACGTTTCATCGACGCCGATCGCGCCCTTCAACTTGGCCTTGTTTCGGAAGCAGTTGAACTCGCGGATTTAGAGGCGAGTGGCCGCGCGATGGCGGACGACATGCTAAAAACATCGCCACTGGGTCTGCGTTTTACTAAGGAGGGCCTGCGCCTCGCAACCGATGCCGGTAGCCTGGAGGCCGCCGTTGCACTGGAAGACCGGGGGCAAATCCTATGTGCGAGCGCCGGATTTTTTGAAGAGGGGATCGCTGCATTTAAACGAGACCGTCCAGCGAAATACGCGGACAATTGAAATAGTGGGACCGTTTATCTGAATTAACATCCACAACTAGCGTCATGCGCCAACGGTTTTTGATAATTTTCTGCCTCGTCTTAGTTGGAGAGGCGATCTTTAGCCTGCCGTTCCATATCGCACGGTTTTTCAGACCTTCATTCTTAGAAGTTTTTAACTTTTCGAATGCTGACCTAGGAGATGTGTTTGCTGTGTATGGTGTCACCGCGATGTTGGCCTATTTTCCAGGCGGCATGATCGCAGATAGGTTCTCGGCCCGTAAGCTGCTGACCTTCTCATTGATAGCAACCGCAGCAGGTGGACTATACATGGCAAGCATCCCAGGCATTCTTGGCATGTCAGTACTGTTTGCCTATTGGGGAATTACCTCGATCCTATTACTTTGGGCGGCACTGATCCGCACTACCCGCGAATGGGGTGGCAGCCTGTCTCAAGGACGCGCGTTTGGGATTCTTGACGGGGGTCGCGGCCTAATCGCGGCTGGACTTGCTAGTATCGCCGTTGTTCTTTTCAGTACGGCCTTAGGTGTCGAATCAACAGCTGGCAATCGTGAAAATCAAATTAATTCGCTTCAGGCAGTGATCTATTTCTATACCGCAACAACTTTTACCGCCGGAATTATCGCTTGGCTTTTTGTTCCCGACTCTCAGAGCGTCGGAAAATTAGATCCGTCGACCGATGTAGTCGCGGTACTCAGGCAACCTGTTGTTTGGGCACAGGCATTAATTGTGATCTGCGCATACTGTGGTTACAAAGGTCTGGATAACTATGCGCTTTACGCCGTTGATGTACTAGGTATGAGCGAAGTCGATGCCGCAGCGTTTACTGCAACGAGCGCCTATCTTCGACCGATCGCCGCCATGGCCGCTGGGTTCGCCGCGGACCGATTCCGAGCCAGCAAGCTTTTAGCCTTTCTTTTTCTGATCCTAATAGCGAGCTATGGCTTTCTGGGATTGGAATCACCGGAATCGGAGGGCAATACAATCTTATTCGCAAATATTTTTGTTACCTTCGCGGGCGTCTATGGTTTTCGCGGGGTGTATTTCGCCTTGCTGCAGGAAACTCAGGTGCCATCGCGCGTAACTGGAACCGCGGTCGGTCTT
>CAYFFH010000216.1:0-5569 GCA_964342175.1 uncultured Enterobacteriaceae bacterium
CGAACAGTACGTCGTGATTTACGCAGCAGGCGCGCTTTTCACAAATTCTGCACCCGGTGACAACGTATGGTTGTTCTCATTGTCGGGCACTCTTAATGATGTCGCGCCTGGATCATCAGGAAAAACAACCATTGCCGCCGACGCCGAGCCGATTAAAGGTGCGGAGACGTATTCTCGCTACTGCAGCCAATGCCACGGCAATAACGGCGAAGGTGGACATGGCGGCGGCCCCGCCTTAAAGGGGGAACTCGACCCAGAGAAGGTCATGTCGATCATTACGCGAGGTAACAAGCAAATGCCAGGCTTTGGCAGTATGCTCACTTATGACCAACTGAAGCAGGTAGTCGCTTACGTGCGAGCTGGCCTGAAACAACCGTAGGTTGATCATTTTTATCTGTTCGACGATTTTTTTGTTGGCACTGACCAAATCCCTAATGAATTTCAGGAAAGCCGTTGGCACACACCGTAATTGAAAAATGGCCACCGGCCGCCCGAGCCTGGACTATGCTTGGCGTGATGACCCTCGCGTATATTCTTTCGTTTGTCGATCGTATGATTTTTGGCTTGCTGATTTCACCGATCAGAACTGAGTTCGCAATCAACGATACCGTTTTTAGTTTGCTCTACGGTTTGGGATTTGTGTTTTTCTATACCATCGTCGGGGTCCCACTTGGTTGGGTCGCTGATCACTACAACCGTCGCAATCTCGCAGTTGTCGGCATCGCAACCTGGAGTTTAATGACCGCAGCGTGCGGTCTAGCGCAATCTTTCGTACAACTGACTTTAGCGCGCATCGCGGTAGGCGTTGGCGAGGCGACCTTGACGCCGGCGACATACTCCATGGCTGGAGATAGCTTTCCCCCGCACAAGCTTGGTCGGGCCATGTCGGTATTTGTCATCGGCTGGCCTCTCGGCATTGGTCTTGCCTTAATTATCGGTGGGCTGGTGATCCAATTTGTTGCCGAAGCGCCGTCTCACAACTTACCATTGATTGGCGAGCTTAAATCCTGGCAGGTTTGCTTTTTGGTGGTTGGTTTGCCAGGTTTGCTAATTGCGGCGCTTGCCGCAACCGTGCCGGAACCAATCCGGCGCGCACCTCAATCGCGACGCGGGAAAGACAACAGAACCTCGACGGTAGCCCACTTACGGAAACACTGGCAAGCCTACACCAGCCTGACAGTCGGTTACTCAATGATCAGTGTCGTGATGAATACTTATCATCTGTGGGGTGTACAAGTGTTTGTGCGTGTTCACGATGTCCCAGTGTCAAAAGCAGGTCTCATGGTCGGTTGCATGATCGCGATATTAGGTACGATTGGGATCTTAACCGGTGGGTGGCTAAATGATCGTCTGCGTGCCAGGGGCCAGCACGATGCTGCGCTGAAAGTCGGTATAGTAGCGTCCATCTGCATGATTCCGTTTGCAGCGAGCGCAACTTTAGTTGATTCAGCGGACCTGACCTTATTATTGATGTTACCAATCGGGTTTTTCACGAGTTTTGGTTTCGGTGCAAGCGGTGCGGCTATTGTGATGTTGACGCCTCCACAAATTCGGGGCACCGTGTCGGCCGTCTATCTTTTTGTTATTAATATGATTGCTATGGGACTTGGTCCACTACTCACCGCACTGATGAACGACCACATCTTCCGTAGCGATCTTGCCGTTGGCAGATCCGTCGCTCTGGTCGCTACAGTGGCGTTAGTATTATCTGCATCGCTCTTCCTTTGGGGCCGAAAACACTTCCAAAACTTGAGCAACGTGATGCAACAGGGGAAAATCTCAACGTGATCCGCGCAGGAAGCGACATTGGCGGGACGTTTACCGACGTTATTTTGTTTGATGCAAAAACCCAAGATATTCGTATCGCAAAAATCCCCAGCACACTAAACCTAGAACAAGCCGTACTGGACGGCATCGCGGCCACCGGGAAGCAGGCAAACGAACTTGAAGTACTCGTGCATGGCTCAACGATTGTGATCAACGCTCTGCTAGAACGTAAAGGTGTCAAAACTGCGTTAGTCACCACCGAGGGGTTTCGAGACGTCTACGAGATCGGCCGCATCAATCGTCCCGATTCGTTTAATGTCTTCTTCAAGAAGCATGATCCACTGGTCAAAAGAGAGCTCCGCTTTGAAATAGTAGAACGTGTGCTACCAGATGCCGTTCTAACACCAATCGACAGAACAGCCATCGAGCAACTGATCGAAAAGCTACGTGGTCATTCAGTTGATGCGATTGCTATATTATTGCTTCACTCGTATGCCAACCCCGTCCATGAGCTTACGCTGAAAGCGGCACTCAAAAAGGCGTTTCCAACTGCATTCATCAGCACATCAAGTGAGCTAACACGGGAGTACCGCGAGTACGAGCGCACCTCAACTGTTGTTGCCAATGCTTATGTCGGACCTATCGTGGAGCATTATTTGGGGGAACTGGCCCGGCATTTAAAGACGCGCGCTTTTGACGGAAACTTCTATCTGATGCAATCAAACGGCGGCCTGATTAGTGAAGATGAGGCACGTAAAAATTGCATCGCATTAATAGAGTCGGGACCAGCAGGTGGGGTTATTGGGACCCAACAGGTATTGGACGATCTGAAGCTACCGTCAGGGGTCGCGTTTGACATGGGTGGGACAACGGCCAAAGCTGGAGTGGTCGAAAACGGAAGCCCGCGTATTGGTCATCAGTATTTTATTGGCTCTTATAACACCGGCTTACCCGTTTTGACTCCAGTGATGGATATCCATGAAGTAGGTACCGGCGGCGGGAGCATTGCCTCGGTAACCGCATACGGTGAGTTACGTGTAGGTCCGCGCAGCGCGGGTGCAATACCGGGCCCCGCTTGTTATCAAGCGGGTGGGAGCGATGCGACAGTTACTGATGCGAACGTCGTGTTAGGACGACTGAACGCAGCGTTACCATTAGCTGGTTCCATGAAAGTCGATGAAAGTGCTGCGCGCGACGCACTTGCCGAGAACGTGGCGAAGCCGCTGGGCGTTACCGTCGAGCAAGCAGCGGCGGGTATATTGCAGGTTGCTAATACTGCAATGGCGTATGCCATTAGTGCAGTCACGGTTGAACGTGGCCTAAATCCCGCAGATTTTGTTTTGGTCGCCTACGGTGGTGCGGGACCTCTACACGCCACTCAAATTGCACGTGAACTTGGGATCAGGCGAGTTGTAATTCCCCCGAGTCCAGGCGTATTTAGTGCCTACGGCATGCTGTTTGCGGATCCCCAGGGGCACGCGTCGCGCACCCGTATCACTCGAGTTGACGCCGACAGTCTCGTCGGACTGGAAAACATTGTTACCGAACTGATTGACGAGGCGGTCGCGCCCTTAAATCTCTCTGCCGGCATGCCAGATATGATCGAGTTTCACGCCGACATGCGCTATGTCGGTCAAGAACATACGGTCAACGTACCTCTTGAGCGGGAGATGATCCTGAATGGCCTTCATGCAGAAATAAAGGCCCGCTTCGACACCGTACATGAACGCAGCTACTCCCACAGTGCCGAGGATGAGCCCGCCGAGATAGTCACCTTACGTTGCGTCGCCAGCCTGAGTTCGGACAAACCGAACTTTGCTGCGATCAGTGAGACTATTGGGGAGGCATTGCCAAACTTTGAGGCCCCGGTTTGGTTATCAAAGGACTCTGCTGAAGCTCTGCCATTTTTTGCACGTGGTACCCTCGGCGCCAAACAGCGTATCGACGGTCCCGCAGTCATATTTGAGGAAACCGCATCGACACTGTTACTCAACGGTGATAGCGCCGTAGTACATGCGAACGGACACCTGTTGATCGAGATTGAACGCGCGGACATCGAGTAGAGTTTATGGATGCTAATGCAAAACTAAGGGCGATTGACGCGGAAGTATTACGCCATGGCTTCATCGCAATCACGGAAGAGATGAAAATTAACCTCATGCGCACCGCCTACAACATGATCATTTATGAGGCCTTAGATTTTACGGTAGGTTTATTTGATGCCGAAGGCAATACGATTTCGATTGGCCTTGGGCTGCCGATGTTCATTCGCGGCATGAGTGAGACTGTAAAGGCAACACTCAAAGAAATCCCAAGTGACGACATGCACCCAGGCGATATCTATATTACCAATGACGCCTACATTACCGGTAGCCACCTAAATCACATTGTGTTGACCCTACCGCTGTTTGATAACAACGAAGTCATTGGGTTTACGTCGACGATGGCGCATTGGCTTGATATCGGCGGTGTACTCAATGGTGTCACCCGAGATATTTATTCTGAGGGATTGCAGATCCCAATTTGCAAGTTGTTCGATGAACACGAACAAAACGAATTATTAGTCAAAATAATCGCACAAAATGTGCGTAACCCGGATCTAGCACTGGGGGATTTACGTGCACAAATCGCTGCGGTGCGTACTGGCGAAAAACGGTTTAACCTGATCCTAGAACGCTACGGGCGCACTCGGGTGGTGGATGCCATGCAGTTCACCATGGAACGTAGCGCCGAGCGGGCACGCGCTGCCGTTGCCGACATCCCAGATGGTTATTACGAAGCGCAATGTTTTATGGATGGCGACGGCGTAGTTGATGCGCCCATACCAATTCACGTTGCCGTGACGGTCTCGGGCGATAAGATGACGGTTGATATGAGCGGCATTTCGCCGCAAGTGCAAGGCTTTTACAACTCCGGACGCACCGCGGGATTATCTGCGGCCCAAGTTGCTTTTACCTGCCTGATCGACCCTATAAATCGCCCCATCAACGACGGCACCTTTGACGCGCTTGAGGTTATCTTACCTGAGCGCCGGGTCGTTAGTGCGGTAAAACCAGCCGCCATGCGCTGGTGGATGACCATCCCAATGACAGTCGTCGACACAATTTTCAAGGCATTAGCACCTGCTTTGCCACAGGCAGTGCCGGCTGGGCACCATGCCGATTTAGCGATCGTAGATATGAACGGAGAGCACCCGCAAGGATGCCATTTTTACCGCTGTATCGGCGGCTTAATTGGTGGTGGCTGGGGCGCAAAGTGGAATGAAGACGGCATGAGTGCCACGATTTGTATTAATGACGGGGATACCCACAACGCCCCCGTCGAGTCGATGGAACTTAAATATCCGCATCTAATTGAGCGGCACGCGTTGCGCGAAGATTCCGGCGGGCCAGGACGGTTCCGAGGGGGTCTCGGTGTTATTCAGCAACGACGCGTGCTAGCGACGAGCCGAATCAACGCCCAAATTGAACGCACTCAAGACGCACCATGGGGATTGTTTGGTGGGCACTCTGGTGCGGCCAATAAATTGGAGCTTTTACGTCGCGATGGGACCCATGAGAATTACCCTACTGGTAAAATTCTTGATCAAGATCTCTTTGACGGCGACGCCTATATTCTGTACTCCGGTGGCGGCGGTGGATATGGAGATCCGCTACAACGCCCAGCCGATGCCGTAGCGAACGATGTCAGAGAAGGCTATGTTTCACTCGAGGCGGCTGCTCATGACTACGGTGTCGCAATCGACGCAGAAACCTTAAAAGTGAATACAAAGGAAACTTCCCGCCTGCGTCAACGCTCGTAA
>CAYFFH010000217.1:0-5569 GCA_964342175.1 uncultured Enterobacteriaceae bacterium
ATACCAGTTGCCATCCCGCGGCGGTCCGGAAACCAGCGTATCAACGTGCTTACCGGAGAGACATACCCAAGGCCTAGTCCGCAGCCGCCAATGACACCATATCCTACATAGAGCATCCATAACTGTCCGCTAACGATTCCGAGTCCACCAAGTATAAATCCGCCACCCCAACAGGTCGCCGCGACCACGCCCACGGCCCGTGGTCCGACATCCTCTAGCCATTTTCCGGCTAACGCGGCAGCAAGCCCTAAAAACACGATCGCAACCGTAAAAATCCAAACCACCCCCTTTAACGACCAGTCATCTGCAGCACTGGTTACGACCCCGATTCGCTTAATCAAGGCAGGATTAAACAAACTCCAGGCATACACCGATCCGATACAAAGATGGATACCAAGTGCGGCCGGTGCTATTAACCAACGATTAAAATTCGGTTTGGCTACAATTCGTTGCCTTGAAAAAACTCCGACCATAACGCTACTCCACGTATAGGGTTCCCTTATCATTTCATCGTCTGACCTAGTTATCCAGGCGAGACCACTTAACTCCACAAACGAGCAAGTTACACCGAACCACATAAACTGATCCGCTAGGTAATCACAAGAAGCAAAACATCCGATGTACAATCGGTCTGTTACACTGAACGCACGCTGTTATCTAGTAGGAAACCTGAATCAATGTCCGCAAAAAACGAAGTCACTCTTGAATTCTTGGCCCGGTTTACGCAGGCCTGGAACGACAAAGATCTTGATACGTTAATGGAACATATGGCTGATAATTGTACTTTTATGGCGTCGGTCGGCACCCAAGTCGAAGGGTCGTTATGGGTCGGTCAGAAAAACGTTCGTAAAGGCTTTGCCAGCCTCTGGATTGGCTACCCCGACGCACATTTCGAACCTGTGGGGGAAGACATCATCGCCGGTAACAGGGGTTGTTCCGAGTGGATATTTACCGGGACAAAATCAGCAGACGGGACCCGCATAAAAGCTCGCGGCTGCGACGTCTATACATTTAAGGACGGTAAGATCCTAATCAAGAACTCTATGCGCAAACAACACCCATAGTGCTGCGTACTATCGTGTCCTGTTAGACGTCGTGTTGTTGCCACCATCTCTTAACCGATTGGTTAACTTCTGCAGCGTGAAAGCGGGCCACCTGATCGCTTGGATAGAGAGACTCCTCGTAAAAGAACGCCGGTAACTCGTCATCAACTTCGGTGAAACCCGCATCTTTGTTGAATTGCGCTTCATACTTTAATGTGTCGCGACCGAGTTGTTGGAAAAATGCAGGCCCAAGTTCGGTCCCGAGGGCATCGTTAATTGACTGAACCACGAATTCCACGTGTTCGTTAGTTACGGAGCGGCCGAATACGCATAGCCCAAGAGAATCGGCGGTCGCGCACAAAATCTGCATTTCCATACTAATGTCGACTAATTCGTCGACTCCTTTGCCACTGCACTCATATTTGGGTGCATTACCAGTCGTATGGTCTGCACCCTGGGCCGTCATCATCATCGAGATCCCTGTCACCTCAATCACCCGAGGATCGTATGCGCTAATCGCTTGTTTTTTGATAACCGGCGTCCGATGGACATTATAATGATCGCCGACTCGCGCAGTCCCCTGTGCCCATAGCAAACCCTGCTCAGTGCCAACCCTGATTTCATCTAACACGGATTGCAAAAACACCACATCGCCAAACTTAGCCAAACCCGCATCAAGCAAAACACCCATCATTGCACCAGTTTCGATCGTATCGATGCCGAGATCGTTGGCGAGATAATTGAGGTGGGCCAAGTCATCAGGATCGGTTAATCCGCAATTTGTACCCATCAATCCGAGCGTCTCATATTCCACCGGTGACACAATCTCATTACCATCTGCGTCCGCGTAGACGTTACTGCATTCAATTAAACAACCTGGCATACAAGCGTGGGACGTCTCTCCGCCACGCTCCATGTTACGCTGGCGAATAAAATCCCCACCCATTTTGAACGGTCCGTCATCCACGCCCAGTTGTTGGCCACTACTGAAGTTGTTCACTGGCAAACCACCGACATGGTTTGTGTAATCGGCCATCATCGCCGTACCGTAATCTTTGAGCGCAGTGATCGCTGCATCTTCTTTCAGCAGCGCCGCATACTTCTTAACTCCTTGGATGACTTTCTTGCGATCCTGGAACGTAGGCATCTTATTCATCTCGACGACGATCGCTTTAACTTTTTTCGACCCCATGACAGCGCCGACGCCACCGCGAGCTGCGAGTCTCGTCGGCCGCCGATCCGTATCGCTCATCGCTATACCTGCGAGTAATCCGAGACGCTCACCAACCGGACCGCAAATGGCAAGAGCCACCTTCTTCCCATATCTCTCATGAAGAGAATTCGCACAATCGAAGTTACCTAATCCCATAAACTCTTCGGCTCTATCAAAGCTGTACGTGCCATCTTTACGAAGATGTATCACTATCCATTCGTCGGACGCACCGTGGAGAGTAAAACCCGACAAATGAAGCTGCCCCAGTGCTAGACCGAATGACCCACCTGAATTGGCCTCTTTAATTCCCCCAGTTAACGGGCTTTTACAACCTACACTTGTCCGATTGGCGTTCGACCAGTTACTCCCGGCAAACGGGCCAGCGGAAAATATCAGTGGGTTCTTAGGTCCCAAGGGATCGACCTGAGCCACTCCCATCTCGTTCAGACTCTTCGCAATGAAATAGCGGCCGGCGAAGGCAACTTCTTCGCCGGAGACCTCTTCTTCCCGCACGGCTTTCGGATCCAGGTCGATGTGAAGATATTTACGCATGTGTTATTTCCCTTGTGAAATGTGCGTTGACAGTAGAATTATATCGCGTCAACCGAAGCACTCCTACTCTGACGAAAAACCATGCGTGACTAGAAGCACAGAACAAAAGATGTCTACGAAAAGTTTCAGATTGAGTTTATCGCAACCCTGGCTCAGCTACCCTAAAGGACAAAAAGTCACATTTTGTCTTTCGTCGGCTAAAAACCTCAGCCCCCTAGTCGCGCGTCACCACCAACGACGAGTTCTGTCCACCGAACCCGAATGCATTGACCTGGAGCGCGTCGATGCGCCCCTCTGCAGGTTGTTTGATCACAGCGTGGAGATTCTTTACCTCCGGCATGAGTTCGTGCTCGTCATAGGTACCTGCGGTCGCCATAAGAGCGTTCTCTCGCATACTATAGAGACCGACCAGCAACCCCAATGCGCCTGCCGGCCCGTGCGGGTGCCCGAAGTTGCCTTTCGGCGACATCACTCTTATCGGGGTGCTGCGATCTCCGTAGATACGATTAAGCGCCGCCAACTCCGCAACATCACCTGCCGGAGTACCCGTCCCGTGCGCGACGACAGCATCGACGTCATCAAAACCTCCCGGCAAACCGGCACTCTCGAGTGCTAACTCCATTACGCGCTGCTCCCATTTTCCATCCGGTTCAGGCGACGAGGGGTGGTAGCCATCGGCGAGAGTGGCGTAACCTCGCAGGCTTCCATGAATGATGGCTCCCCGCCTCCGGGCCTGGTCGGCACGCTCTAGAACGAACATCCCGGCACCCTCGCCCAGCATGACTCCGAAGCGTTCGACGTTGAATGGACGGCAGGTCTTATAGGGATCGGGCTGCGGTGTAAACATTTTGTTGTTTCTAGCTCCGAAAAAAAGCAGCGGACTAATCGCACAATCGGTACCACCCGTGATAGCCACATCTACCTCACCCGATTCGATCATACGACCGGCGATCCCCATAGCATCGTGGGAAGAGGCACAGGCAGTTGCTATAGACAGTTGCGGCCCGTGAAGTCCCCAGCGCAGTGCAATATGTGCTGCGGGCATATTGAGAAGTGATTTCACCATAAACTTTGAGTCCACGGCCTCGGGTCCGGAGGTATCCAGCCGGCACTGATCCTCAGCATTGGTGTCGACTCCGCCGAGAGCACTTCCAACGACGACGGCGGTTCGTAAGGGGTCGAATGTCTCGATACCAGCGTCGGCTACCGCCTGGATGGCCGCCGCTAGGGCGTATTGGGAAAACAGCGCGGAGTTTCGGATCACCCGATCCTCGGTCCATTTTGAAGGATCAAAGTTCTCGATCAATGATATCCAAATGTTATCCGATTCTTCGCCCTTCCACCGCACCGGACCTGCTACCACCGTCCCCGCTGCAAGGTTGCGATTGAAGGCTTTGATTCCTTGGCCGATTGACGAGATCACACCTAGACCCGTGATAGCTACGTTCTCCAAAGTTATAGCTCCTATTTTATGTAAGGTGCCCTACAACACTATCAGACTGCGGTGACTTGGTACACGAATGTCCTCGAACACGGGGAGAATCTTCTACTCCTCAAATGATCACGCCATGACGCCAGCTACACCCTGGGTAAGGGCCGACCACTCCTTGACCACAAAAATTATAACTAAATATACTCGGGTTTCGCCGGCAGCAAGTAATCTCTGAAATTCTATTTTTCCCCCACCTTCGATAACTGATCAGTATCAAAGTGAGCTCGTTTACGAGGACCGCGGCCGAGCGCTAGCTCTGGCACCATGAGATCGAACTCCCCCGCAACGCCTTCTGGATCAGAAAAGTAACCCAAACCGTAGGTGCCTTGGGTGTACCCTACTAGTTCTTGGAGCTCTTCATCGAGATTCTTTGCGATGTGGGGTGGACAGGACAGGAATTGATTTTCCTGTTGGCGAAGCCAGGCCAGACAGTACGTAAGGTTTAGCCCGATCCGTGGTTTCTTTGATCTGTTTTCTCCTCCACTATGCAAGACCGTCCCGGTGTAAAGAAGGACCGAACCCCGAGACATTTCCGCTTGGACGATTTGGTCTGTTGTGGCATCCCGATCCCACGGCCAGTTTTGAGAACCGGGTACGATCCTAGTGGCGCCGTTTTCTACAGTAAAATCTGTAATAGCCCATAGTGTATTGAACTGTGGTTCAATTTGCTGAGGAATGTGAGTACCCCAGGCAAACCGATCGCGGTGCATCAATTGCGCCTCCGCTCCTGGATAGATGGTAGTTGCTTGGGTAAGGTGAAGCGTTAGTTTTTCGGTGTATGGTCCAAGAAGTTGCTTCGCGAGACTCAGGATGCGTTTGTCCATTACGAGATCGTGGCTGCTAGGAGTGCGAGCGATCAAGGCCCCAGTGCGTCGCGTTTTCTTTCCCGTAAAATCGTCACGGCCATACGGGGTTCTTGTGAGGTAAGGCTCAAGCTCTGAGGTGAAGCGGATCAGCTTCTTCTCGTTCGCAGCATTAGTTATGATTGCGACACCATCTTGTTTTATAGCGCGAAGAACTTCTTCTAATGCTGCATCAGGTTCGAAATATTGGAGAGGCATGTTTTTCGCTCGAGGACTTCTTCTCTACGATAACGCTTTCTCGCTGTCATCACTATCAATGGCGTGACACAAATAGTATTTAGAAGGTTAGAAAACTGCTCGACACTTTAAACCAAGGGAAACTTGGGAGGATATAAGTAGTCCTAGGTAATATGGCGGAGAGAGAGGGATTCGAACCCTCGATGGGCTTTTGACCCATACTCCCTTA
>CAYFFH010000218.1:0-5531 GCA_964342175.1 uncultured Enterobacteriaceae bacterium
AAAGACTACAGTGTGCCCGAGGCTAACCAATTTGCGCAGTCTGGAGACAGGTGTTCGAAAGCGAATGCTTCGTACTTTTGACTATCCGTATGAGTTAATACTTCAGCCCAACGACCGTTACTACCTTTATTAATAAGGCTCCCACCGCCACCGGAAAATATCGCTCCAAGCCTTGGCGTCAACACGTCCGCATTCTCCTTCATGTAATCGAACCTGCAATGTCCGACCATCTTCGGCCACATCTTTTCATCAATATTAAAGCCTAAAAAGCTGGCAACTTTTCTCATCTCGGAGTCGAGATCAGCTTTCAACGCATTAAAGTGCAGCAGCAGGACGTTTGGCCGATCCCGAATTTCCCACCACGATTGGATATTCGAGAAAAATGGCCAAATTGGATACCCATTTCTATCCAACCATCTATGAAAATACTCGACCACGTCTTTGCCTGGGCGATCCAATGGTGGCCCCACCAAGCCAGGGCTTTCATTGAGAGCTTTGTATATGAAGTCGGTGTAACAACAATGATGCTCATACCAACTCCAGATAGCATCTCTTCCGTCACGACCAATATAGATATATTTTGCGCTTGGGGAAACAATCAACGAGTTGGCAGGGAGGTGGGTCTTTATAAACCTTCGATGCTGCTGCGCTTCAAGCATTGCAAACGTAGCATCTTTAGGGATCGCTCGATAATCTAGCCACGGCGAAATTTGCATTACAGGAACATTTTCGGCGCCATTGAAAACAAACTGTCCTACAATCTGCTGGAGCCAGGTTGTGCCGGATTTCGCCCAAGTCGCTATAATAATATCATCAGCCCGAAACTTAAATTCGTTCCACCGCGTTGAGTCCATATGGTGATTCTGAAGTTCTGCAGTTTTCGTTGTCATCGTCGGTAGTTAATAGTCCATATTGTGGGGGGACGTTTATTTAACGTTCAGCAGTAACAAAGTACTGAAGTTCTAACTTTCCAACGACGTCGCCTAGATACAACGTCGCTCATCAACAATCTTGCGTATCAAGAAAAGGCTTAACATGTTCGCCAAAGTCGCGCACACCAGAAACAAAGTCTGGCCAGCTAAAAAGCATCCCATCGATTCCAGTCTCGATACCGATATTGTAGATTTTCCTCGCCACGGTTTCGAATGATCCGTGAATCACTGGGATCCCCATGAAGGCGAGATTTCCATCGTCGATGGACTGGTTAAGACCAGCCATAAGTAGTTGGTCAGCTGTGCCGCCCTTGTTAGTGTCAAGATCAGCGCTTGCAAGAATATTCTGGAGCGCGCCGTTGTCGGCCTGATCAACAATTTCGCGACCAATCTCGGCCGCTTCTGCATCAGAGTCCGCCGTAATAACGTGGAATAAGGCATAAATTCCAACTCTGCGACCGGCCCCCGCCGCACGCTTTTTGATATCAGCAACGCTTGTAGTCAAATTGTGTATGTCCGTCATCACAAATTGTTGATCAGCCATTTCTGCGACAAATTGTTTACCTCGAGGCGACTGTCCAGCACAGACAATAGGGATTTCGATACCCGGCGTCGGCAAGCAGCTACAGTCCTTAAGGTCAAAAAACTCACTCTTATATGTCGCCGTCCCGTCGCGCCAAAGTTGGCGCAGTATCGTTAGGTATTCTGCGGCGTATTCGTAGCGTTGCTCGTAGTATTGGTCGCCTCGCCACAGGCCCATCTGTTCGTATTCGGGCTTGTTCCAACCTGTGACAATATTCAACCCACAACGACCGCCGCTGATGTCATCTATAGTAGCCACCATTCGCGCGACATATGCCGGATGTTGACTCAGCAGAGAAATACTTGGAAATAGACCGATAGTATGAGTTACAGAGGCGATGGCGGCCATCAACGTAAATGATTCGAGGCAGGCGTCCCAATACCCTGTCTCACCACCAAAACCTCGAAACTTCATCATCGACAGGACAAAATCGAGACCCTGATTCTCCGCCTCGATTGAGATGGCTTTATTATGCTCGAAGGTTGGAAGGTAGACCGGACTGCCCCCGGAGGGTATGTAGCCATTACTACCATTTGGTAAAAAAACACCGAATTTCATCGTTGCCCCGCCTCTTTCATAGCGTTCTGGTTAGTTCCCCGGACCGATTGTAAACACTTACTGCAATCGTGACAGGCGGTTTTGAGCAGTGACCGTCCCAGATTCGCTTTGTTTTTCCGTTTTTGGGATTCCAGATCTTGTGGGTTGCTTGGGGATCCAAGCCTCAATAGCCGTGATCCGCCGTCATTGTTAAGATGCCCACCAGACATTTAAGACTCAGGAAAAACTATCCATGATGCAACCGAACCGGAGCTTCCTGTTCGCGCCAGGAAACCACCCCCGACGGGTAGAAAAATCATTCACAACTGGCTGCGACGTCGTGATTCTCGATCTTGAGGACGCCGTCGCCGTGGCAGAAAAGCCAGCGACTCGCGCTGTAGTCGTAGAGGCTTTGAAGCGCCCGCGCGTTTGCCGTGGATACATTCGTGTCAATAGCATCGACACGGACTTCTGCTTCGAGGATATCGAAGCGGTGGTAGGGCCATGGCTAGATGGCATCATGTTACCTAAGGTGGAGCGTCCAGCCGATTTGCAAGCCGTAGATTGGATGATGGCAAGTCTTGAACAACGCCATAGGATCAAACCAGGGACAATTGATCTCATTCCAATCATCGAGACTGCAAAGGGTCATGCCGCTGCACGGGAGATTGCTGCTAGCGGTGGCAGACTAAAACGGATTTCTTTCGGCGGTGGAGATTATACCCGCGATTTAAATCTACAGTGGACTTTTGCCGAAGAAGAGATTGCTGCTGTTCGGTCGGAGGTGGTACTCGCCTCGCGGCTTGCGGAGATCGACCCACCGATCGATACAGTCTTTATCCATATAAAGGAACACGAGCACTTCGCGCGTTCGGCTCGCAAAGGGCGCGAGTTCGGCTTCCAAGGCAAACTCTGCATCCACCCGGATCAGGTCGGCCCAGCAAATGCGGCGTACAGCCCTACAGATGAAGAAGCTGCTTGGGCACGTAAGATAATTTCTAGCTTCGATGCAGCGGAAGCCCAAGGGCTGGCATCGATACAGGTCGACGGATATTTTGTCGATTATCCAATCGTAGAAAAGGCCCAACGAATTGTTACGCTCTATGACTCGATAGCTGCGAGCCAATCGGAAGGGCTCCAGGCAACATGAGCGAACCATCCACCCCTGATCTTAGCGCATCCACAGCTGATTCCGCTGGACGATTCGCGGAATTCGTGTCCAGTTTTGATCTTAACAATGTACCTAAAGCAGTAACTGATCATGCAAAGCTATGTATCCTTGACGCGCTAGGAATCGGGCTCGCGTCCTGCAATTATCCTTTTGCCAAAACCACAGCGGCTGCACTTGACGAACTCGGGGGAGTTGGGGCATTCCCCGTGATTGGATTCGACCTACACCTACCGCAACGTGACGCCGCACACCTCATTGGAACGCTTATCCACGGCTTAGACTTTGATGACACCCATAGTGAAGCTGTGGTGCACACATCGGCGAGCGTGGTGCCTACAATGTTGACAGCT
The DNA here is from genome assembly GCA_964342175.1 of uncultured Enterobacteriaceae bacterium. GTDB lineage: Bacteria > Pseudomonadota > Gammaproteobacteria > UBA11873. Next base: position 3,574 of record CAYFFH010000218.1, read on the forward strand.
GGGCTAGCAAACGCTTGCGATGGGCGGGCCGCTCTAAGCGCATTTATTATAGGTTCGGAATGCGCTAGTCGGATCGGTGCAGCCGCGCGTGGCGGCTTCCATGAAAAGGGGTTTCACCCGACCGGCGTTGTAGGTGCATTCGGTAGTGCCCTTTCGGCCGGTTACCTTTACGGACTAAATCACAACCAGCTTAAAGACGCACAGGGAATTGTGCTCTCCAAAGCCGCCGGAAGTATGCAGTTTCTCGATGATGGTGCATGGACGAAACGTAACCACCCCGGATGGGCCAGCGTTTGTGCCCAAACGGCAGTGGTCATGGCAAAGCACGGATTTTTTGGTCCGCGCGAACCGTATTTTGGGCGCTTCGGTTTGTTCTCGACACATACCCAGGAAGGGAGCGCGATAAATGTTTGTAAGCTTACCGACCGGCTCGGCGAGCAATGGGAGATGCTAAATATTGCATTCAAGCCCTACCCTGCGTGCCACATGACTCATGCATTTGCTGACGCAACGATTCAATTAAAACGGGAACATATGCTTGTAAGCAAGGATGTAAATCGTATCGTCGCGTATGTACATCCAAACGAGATTCCAGTCATTTGCGAACCAGCTAGGCACAAACTTCGACCCCAAAATTCTTACGACGCTCAATTCAGCATTAATTATGTGATCGCAGCCGCATTTTTACGTGAGGAGTTCGGCCTGGCAGAGCTCGAAGACACGGTACTCGACGATCCAGACATTCTAACTTTCTGTGCGAAGGTGAGCTACGAACCCGATCCTCAGTCTGCCTATCCTGAATATTTTTCTGGTGCGATCGACATTCATACAAACGATGGCAGATTGCTTCATCATCGTGAGCAGATGAATCGAGGTTCAGTAGGAAACCCAATGTCGGACAGCGATATAGAGGCTAAATATCGGGACAATGCAAATCGTACAATAAGCACAAAAGAGGCCGAGCGATTAATGCAACTGGTGTTGAATCTCGAGTACGAACATGACCTCGAAACACTCACTGACGCATTGCGCAAGACTGACAAAATTCAGGAGACTAAACATGTTAATGTCCGGTAACGATTATCGAGAATCCCTCCGCCGTTATTCGCCACGTGTATTCATCAACGGGGACCGGATAGAGTCTGTAGCGGATGAACCTAGGCTCGCACCCGGGGTCGCGGCGGTTGGAGTGACGTACGACTTCGCACTCGATGAGCGATACCGGCATTTAATGACAGCAGAATATCGTGCGAATGGCACAACCGTAAATCGCATGCTTCATATCGATGAAGAACCTCAAGATCTCCTGAGTAAACTTGAAGCTACTCGGTTAGTGTGCCGTGAAAGCGGCTGTGCTCAGCGTTATCTGACCCACGATGCAATAAATGCGATCCATCAAGCGACATATCAGATCGACGACGCAACCAATGGCAACTACCATCAACGCTTTCTCGCCTACCTCGATCAAGTGCACCGCAAGGATTTGACCTTAGGTGTCGCTATGACAGACGGCAAGGGCGACCGCTCGTTGCGTCCAAGCGACCAACCCAACCCCGATTCCTATGTGCACATCAAGACAAGACGCAAAGACGGTATTGTCATTCGTGGTGCCAAAGCGATTATCACCGGCGCTCCTTATATGCACGAGTTACTAGTAATGCCTTGCCGGAACATGACCGAGGATGATACTGACTATGCTGTGTGCTGCGCGGTTCCTATCGATGCCGATAACCTTACTATCGTCGCGCGACCAGCCGGTCGCCCCCGTGAGAAAGCCGCAAAATTTAGTGCCAAGTATGGACAAACAACTGGTGTTGCCATCTTCGATGATGTGTTTGTTCCATGGGAGCGAGTATTCCTCGGAGGGGAATGGGAGCACGCACAGTTTTTGACGAGCACTTACGCCACGCACCACCGCCACACCTGTATCGGCGCACGCGCAGGCTTTGGTGATTTGC
>CAYFFH010000219.1:0-5504 GCA_964342175.1 uncultured Enterobacteriaceae bacterium
CCCTCTTCAAGCGTTGGTGTCAGAACCGGTGAAACCGATTTTCCCGTGCGTCGTAATGTCAAACACTGTCCATGCCTACATTTCGCAATCCAGTAAAGGTGAGCTCGTTATCGGTGCTAGTACAGATCAATACGTCTCTTATAGCCAAACCGGAGGCCTCCATATCACCTCACACGCACTCGAAGCAGTAAATGAAATGTTTCCCATGTTTCGCCGTCTACGTATGCTTAGAACATGGGGCGGGAGGGTCGACGTCACAGTTGATCGCTCACCGATCATTGGTAAAACACCAGTACCTGGATTGTTCGTCAATTGCGGTTGGGGTACGGGAGGATTTAAGGCGACTCCCGGATCCGGGCATGTTTTCGCGGCTACTATCGCGAACGACGAACCACATCACCTCGCAACACCATTTGCACTGAGTCGTTTTGTCACCGGTGAGTTTATCGACGAGGCTGCTGCGGCGGCTGTTTCACACTGAGCGTTATCGTGCTACTTATAAAGTGCCCCTATTGCGAAGAAAGTCGCCCTGAACTCGAATTTCACTATGAAGGTGAAGCACACATCGCGCGGCCGTTGGACCCGACGACCGTAAGTGACGAAGAATGGGCAGAGTTTTTATACGTACGCTCTAACAGCCTAGGCCCACATCGTGAACGCTGGCGTCATTTGTATGGGTGCGGGCGCTTCTTCAATGCAGTTCGCGATACACGAACCGATAAGTTCATTATCACTTATAGGCAGGGTGAATTTCCAGACCACGACAGCGTTGAGGAGTCTCGGAGATGACGCAACCCTTCCGAACCAATACCGGGGGTCGTATCGACCGCGACCGACCGCTTACGTTTTCCTTTGATGGTCGCAGACTTGAGGGATTTGCCGGCGACACGCTTGCATCGGCATTACTCGCAAACGGTATCCATCTTGTAGGCCGGTCTTTCAAAACTCACCGACCACGTGGGATCGTCACGGCAGGCTCAGAAGATCCTAATGGTTTAGTACACGTCTTCCGTGATTCCGCGCGCGAAACTCCAAATCTACGTGCGACCCAAGTCGAGCTGTACGATGGCCTAGTTGCTAAAAGTCAAAACTGTTGGCCCTCATTGCGCTGGGATATTGGCGCTGTCGCAGGTTTCGCAGCTCCCTTAATACCTGCAGGTTTTTACTATAAAACGTTTATCGGTCCTCGGTGGATAGGTGCTTCGCAACCCTGGTCCAAAATATTTGAGCCGATGATCCGCCGTGTGGCAGGCCTTGGACGTTCACCGACAGAACCTGACCCCGACACATATATTAATCGGTATGCGCATTGTGATGTTTTAGTGATCGGAGCCGGTCCAGCGGGGCTCACAGCTGCGTATAGTGCAGCGCTTGCCGGGGCTAACGTGATCATGTGCGATGAACAACCCGAATTCGGTGGCTCACTACTTCAGGAGCGGACTGCACTAATCGACGACATCCCGGCGCAAGAGTGGCTAAGCCACCAGAAAATTAAACTCCAGAACGTTGGAGTAAGAATGTTAAGTCGGACCACCGCTTTCGGTTATTACGCCGATAACTTTATTGCGCTCGCAGAACGCCTTACTGACCATAAAGGTGCAATACACCCTGGCGCACCCCGAGAACGCCTGTGGCAAGTTCGTGCTAGTGAAGTCGTGATTACCGCTGGCGCTATCGAACGGTCTATGCTCTTTTCAAATAATGATCGTCCAGGGGTAATGTTCGCCGACGCCGCGCGCAGTTACTTAAACCGTTACGGTGTTCTCGTTGGGACACGCGCGGTGATTACGACCGCATGCGACTCAGCGTATGCAGCAGCACTCGATCTTGACGCAGGCGGGATAAAAATTGAGGCGCTTTGTGATTTACGTCAAAAAGTTCCGGTGAAACTCGCGGATGAGATCGCAGCACGCGGAATCCCAATAATGCCTGCCACCGCAATCACCGACACGATGGGATTTAGACGGGTTACTAAGGTTACAACACACAACATCGGTAATCATGAAAAAAAACAAACGATCGCATGCGATCTCGTGCTCATGTGCGGAGGGTGGACACCGTCAGTGCATTTATTTTCGCAATCCCGAGGGAACCTTGAATGGGACCCGGACAAAATTGCCTACCTTCCAAAGCAAACTATCGAACAGCAACAATCAGCCGGAGCCTGCGCTGGACAATTCACTTTACCTGAAGTACTAGCAAATGGTGTTGCAGCCGGATCAGCCGCGGTAGGATCGCTTGGTCTTAATAATCCGAAGTCAATAGAAACTAGAGCGAGTAACTGGATATCATATGCAGGCGGCCATCTAGGTACGGTCAATAGTGCAAAACCTTCAACGGTGTCGAAAACCTTCGTTGACCTACAAAATGATGTAACTGTCGCTGACATCGAATTGGCTATTCGCGAAGGCTTTCACTCAATAGAACACATCAAGCGTTACACCACCACTGGGATGGCTACGGACCAGGGAAAAAGTTCGAATCTACACGCACTGGCGATCACCGCGAATGTAACCGGACGCAGCATTCCCGAAATAGGTTTAACCAGCTATCGTCAACCCTATACCCCAGTCACCTTTGGTACGTTGGCTGGCAGCGGTCGTGGCTATTTACTTGATCCATTGAGGAAACCACCAAGTGACCCATGGGCGCGCTCGTCTGGCGCAATATTCGAAGACGTTGGTCAGTGGCGACGGGCACAATACTTCCCTCATGGTAACGAAGATAGGCAGGCAGCAATGCGGCGAGAAAGTCACGCGACCCGCAATGCAGTAGGCGTTTTTGACGCATCCACCCTAGGCAAGATCGAAATTACTGGGCCCGATGCACTAACATTCCTTGAACGTATGTACATCAATGACCTATCGGGCCTTCAGCCTGGTCGATGCCGCTATGCCGTCATGTTGAACGAAGCGGGCTTTATCATTGACGACGGCATTATTGCCCGCTTATCAGCAGAAAAATACCACGTCACAACCACCACCGGTGCTGCCGCGCAGGTATTAAACTTAATGGAAGACTACCTGCAAACTGAATGGCCAGATCTTAATGTCTGGTTAACTTCGATCACAGAGCAATGGGCAACCATTGCAGTACAAGGGCCACGTTCTCGGGACATCCTAACCCGGGTGTCTCCGCAACTTGCATTAGACGACATAACCTTCCCTCATATGAGCGTAATGGAGTGCGAAATACAAGGAATTCCTATTCGAATTTTTCGCGTAAGTTTCACGGGAGAGTTAGGGTTTGAAATCAATATCCCAAGTGGGTACGGTTTATCGCTATGGGAGACTTTAAGTGATACAGCTAACGAAATTGGGGGATGTGTTTACGGTACCGACACCATGCATTTGCTGCGTGCTGAGAAGGGATACATTATCGTCGGTCAAGAGACGGATGGCACGATGGTACCGCATGATGTCGGGCTCGATTGGGTGATCGGGAAAAACAAAGCTGACTTCGTTGGGAAACGCTCGCTCGAGCGGACCGGGCAGCGGGACACTAATCGACCACAACTCGTGGGGCTACTAACGGAACCATCGCAGGTTGTACTCGAAGAAGGGGCACAAGTGACCGAACTTCCGAACGCACGGATTGGAACCTCGCCACTTGGGTTCGTTAGCTCGGCTTACTTCAGTGCTAATTTGAATCGCTCGATAGGACTAGCCATGGTTGCGGGTGGGCGGGCGCGGATCGGTCAGCGATTATATGTACCAATGCCTCAACAATCGGTTGCAGTAGATGTTGTTGCTCCAGTGTTCATCGATGTAAAGGGGGAGCGACTAAATGGCCACCCTTGATCTCAAATATCAAGGAGGAAGTAGTGATGTCCTATTCAGTCCATCTGACTTGTTAAAAATCACAGAAATCAGCGGAATCGCGCGTTACGTGTTACGCGGTGACGACCCAGTCATAACTTTGATATCTGCCGAACTTGGACTGACTCTTAATGCAGCAATCAATCGTGCCTCGGTTACTGAGATGTGCAGCGCCTTACATCTCGGCCCTGACGAATGGACATTACTCATCAACCAGACCCGTGCAAAAGATCTTGATGCTCGTATACGCAACGCGGCTCGCAATCATCCATTCGCATTAGTCGACGTCAGTCACCGTAATGTGGGATTCCGATTGCATGGTAAACAGGTCGTTGATGCGTTGTGTTCTGGCTGTCCGCAAAATTTCGAAATCAATTTCTTCCCCATCGACAAATGTACTCGCACAGTTTATGCCAAGGTGGAGATATGCCTTTGGCGCCGGGGTGAAAATGATTTTGTGCTTGAAACGTCACGGTCATCGGCGCCGTATTTATTGGAATATTTAACGCAGGAGACAGCACAGATTATAGGAGAGCCCTAGGCTTTTAACTATTTTTAGAACTTATCCTTAACGAAAAATGGGCGCTAAGTTGTAGACCGCCAGGCCGACGAAATTCCCCACTGCGTAACCTAAAACTCCACAAAGCATAGCCGGTACAGCTAAATCATTCCGCTGAAATGAGAGAGCCATTGCGGCAGCGGTCGGCGCTCCAAGTGCGCATGCATTCGAAGCGATGAACGTCTCGTCAACCCCAAGGCCGAATAATCGAGCTGCACCCAATACAAATAAAAAATGGGTCGCCAACATCACTGTCGCAAAAGTCATTAACATTGGTCCAAATTCGACCACCGCTTGAAAACTTGCTGAAGCCCCAATCGCTACAAATAAAATATGCAACAAACCAAAACCAAGAGGACTCGCACAATCCAAAGTCGCAAAAAATCGCGGAAAGAGTGTAGCGCCAAGCACACTGACAAAAGTGATAGTAAGTAATGCCAGTCCCGGCCAATCAAACATCTTTTGCACAGCGAATCCTATAGCGCAGATGACTATGCTGACAGTCAAACTATAGAGCAACGACATTGTGCTGAGTGGAGCACGCACAGCTAATGCTGGAACCTTAATCGTATTATTTTGTTCAGATCTAAACCAAAACGCGACCCAGTTAAGATTACGCGCTAAAAATAGCAAGACCAGATAAAGAATAACGGTCAAATTACCAGCCGCTACTACTGCCGCGAGACCATCGCCTGGTTCTAGTCCGACCGCTTGGCCAACGGCCAGCAAGTTTGCAGTACCCCCAACGTAGGCCGCTGTTAACGCGGCTGTGAACTCGGCACCCGAATTGCTGAGAGGTATTGTGAAAAACGCGAGAAACCCGCCCACAACCGTACCAAGAGCGCCTGCGAAAAACCCGACAAGAACCCGACGCGCCTCGCGCACGATCCGAGTGAGATCGGCTTCAAACAATACAAGCGGTATAGCGAGAGGCAATAAGTAGTTATAAATGTTATCGTATATCCTTGCTTCGCTTGGGATCACCCCAAGATTTGACAGTAAGATTCCACCCACTAGAGCTACGACAGCTCCCGACAACCAACGACCTAACCAGCACTTGTCCGACCATGCACCGAAAGCCGCGATGCTGAAAATCGCGGTCCACATCAGCCAAGTATTTGTAGGCT
>CAYFFH010000220.1:0-5498 GCA_964342175.1 uncultured Enterobacteriaceae bacterium
GACGCGATTCGACCACGATTGCATGGACTTCGTCGTTGACAGTGACACTAATACGATGGTTCAGCTCCACGCATCCCCCTGAGTGGATCGCTCGTGGGCCAGTCCTATCGCGCGTTGGATCAGTACGGTTGCCGCTTGTTTTCGATACACGGCATCCGCTAAAACATCGGATGCTGGATGTAGGTCTGCAGTAATCGATGTCGCTGCTTCAAAAATCAACTGACTATCATCGGCTGAGAGCCCTTCCAGCGATTTGGCTGAAGAACAAAGCAAAGGTATTTCGGCAACGCCAAACAGGACAATAGTCGCTTTCTGGATGATTTTTTCGGCGAGTGTGATAAGCGCCACAACACCAGCGATCGCGACGCCATTGTAGCGACGAGTTGTTTCGAGGATCGCAAATCCGCTCCTGGCCGGAAGCCGTGGTATACGGACTTCGATGATCGCTTCATCAACCTCTGCTCGAGTCGCGAAGCTTGCCTGATAAAACGCTCTCGCCTTGACCTCTCGAACACCCCGGTGGGCGCTTTGGAGAACCAGTACCGCGTCCGTGCACAGGGCCAGCGCAGGCAGTTCGGCGCAGGGATCGCCGTGAGCCAGGCTTCCGACTACCGTTCCGCGGTGCCGGATGGGTGGTGTTGCGATGAGCTTGATGGCTTCCAAAAGAAAGCGGTAGTCGCGCTGGATACGAGGATGATCTTCGACGTCGGCCATACGGGTCGTCGCGCCGAGGGTTAGCGTCTCCGGCGTGGGCGCGATGGCATTGAGCGCGATTATTCCGTTTATGTCGACCAGATATTTCGGTTCGCACTGCCGTAGGTTCATCATGGCGATCAGGCTTTGACCGCCAGCAATTATTCGTGCTTCGGATCCATGTTGCGCTAGGTGCTCAAGGGCTGCCGACAGTGTTTCAGGGGCCGCGTATTTGAAGGGGGCAGGTTTCATTGAACTCGATAGTTAGTGGCAGATTGGAGTGAGATCGATATGTGCAATCGTATATTCATGATGGCGTAGCGGCCTTAATCGATAGTGACTGGAGCCTCAGTACCCCATGCGTTAGCGAAGCGCTCCTGCAGCTCGGAGGTCGGGAGCGTATGAAAATGCGGGTCGTAGAACATCTGACTGAAGTCATCGCCTCCGGCAGCGAAGTTAGCTAGAAGCTCTAGCTCGATCGCATGACCAAGAGCAAATTCGTCCGGTTGCTTATTTTGACGCACTTCATCAAGCGCGCCGCTGAGGCGTTTAACCGCAGCCCACACCAGCGGTCGACTAAACACATCTTCCATTTCATCACGAGTGCGGAAGCCTAACATCGCTTGCGCGACATCCTTGTACGCGTCAAGCATACCGGAATCGATCTTTACATAGTCCGCACTCATTATCATATCTCCAGTTTTTTTAAATTTTTATGCCGACCTTTTCAAGAATTCTGAGATCTCTAGACGTAGGGTTTTTTAGCCCCGCGATACTCAGGGAGACGTCGCGCTTAGCTGCATCATTCTCACCCCAACGATAAAGTCGCGAACCCCAAATATCATGCCAGACGCCCCATGCCGTATGATGTAGTGGCTGGTGTCCATAACTGCTTCTGCGACAGGGCGGCGAGCGCGTGCGCCATGGAAACGCCCGCCACTGCGCCGCCGACGATCACGGCATCTGCTTCCCACTTGAGATCAGCGGAGACAGGATGCGACCCTGCCTTGGATAGGTCGTATCGCTTAACCGCCATTGTGTTGGCACCAAACCAAAGGGATATCTCGATTTTTCACGCGTTAAGGTTTAGCCTTATACATGTTGAAGCATAGAAGATTAACATTTTGATGGCTGCTCAGCCCCAAATCCACTACACCGCATGCCCACATGATTGCCCCTCTACCTGTGCGTTGGAAGTTGAAGCTTTACCGAATGGGTTGATTGGCGAAGTCCGAGGCGCATTGGATAATACCTACACTGCGGGAGTGATTTGCAGCAAGGTCGCGCGCTACGCGGAACGGATCCATCATCCGGACCGTTTACTACAACCATTGCGTCGCAATGGCCCCAAAGGCAGTGGCAATTTTGTTCCGATCAGTTGGGATGCTGCACTCGATGAGGTCGCCGAAGCTTTTTTGCAGGCTGAGCAAAAACATGGTTCAGAGACAGTGTGGCCTTATTACTATGCCGGCACCATGGGCTTAGTGATGCGCGACGGCATCAATCGCCTGCGCCATGTAAAAAAATATTCGGGCGAGCACCTTACCATCTGTGCTTCACTAGCCTTCACCGGCTACATCGCGGGAACTGGAAAGCTTGCGGGGGTAGATCCGCGTGAAATGACCAAGGCAGATGTGATCGTGATTTGGGGCACCAACGCGGCAAGCACTCAAGTCAACGTAATGACCCACGCTTTGCGTGCGCGAAGGGACCGTGGCGCGAAAATCGTGGTCGTTGATACTTATCTCAACGCCACCGCTAAACAAGCGGATCTCTTCGTTTGCGTGCGCCCGGGGACTGATAGCGCGGTCGCGTGTGCCGTGATGCACATTTTGTTCCGCGACGGTTATGCAAATCGCGCGTATCTCGACGAATTTACCGATGTGCCGGATGAACTTGAAGTGCATTTGCAGGCCAGGAACCCTGCGTGGGCATCGGCGATTTCCGGCGTACCGGAGTCGACGCTCGAGACGTTCGCTAAGTTGATTGGAGAACATCCTCGAAGCTATTTTAGGCTCGGGTTTGGCTTTACACGGCATCGGAACGGTGCCGTGAATATGCACGCCGCTTCTTGCATTCCAGCTGTCACAGGCGCGTGGGCCTACGAAGGAGGAGGAGCATTTTACAACAACGGGGCCATCTACCACTGGAACCGCGCACTTTTGGACGGGCTTGACAAGCAGGATCCCAAGATTCGTTTGCTTGATCAGTCCCGCATAGGACCGGTGCTTTGTAATGATCCCTTTGATCTTAAGGGCGGACCGCCGATCACCGCCCTGTTAGTCCAGAGTACCAATCCGATGTCCGTAGCGCCGGATCTCACGCTTGTCCAACGGGGTTTTGCACGCGAGGATTTGTTTACCTGCGTGCATGAGCAATTCATGACAGAGACCGCGACGATGGCCGATGTGGTTTTACCGGCCACTATGTTCATGGAGCATGATGACGTGTACCAAGGCGGGGGGCATCAACATATTATCTACGGGCCGAAGATCGTGGATCCCCCGGGCGAATGTCGGTCAAATCATGAAGTTGTCTGTGAACTAGCCAGTCTTCTGGGTGCGGTCCATCCTGGGTTCGACCTGACGGCAAAGGAAATCGTCGATGATCTACTGCAAAAGTCTGGGTGGGGAGATCTTGGATCGCTCGCGCGTAGTAAATGGATAGACTGTCAACCGCCGTTTGAGGAATCGCATTATTTGAAAGGTTTTGGCCACTCGGACCAGAGGTTTCACTTCAAACCAGACTGGGCTGGGATCAAGCCAACAGGATTTGTTCCTCAGGAGGTCTTGGCAGAAATGCCGTTGTTACCAGATCATTGGGGTTCGGTGGAGGATGCCAATCAAGAAATGCCTTTTCGCCTTGTAACCGCACCCGCTCGGCACTTTCTGAATTCAAGTTTCAATCAGACGCCCACTTCACTCCGTCGTGAGAAGCGGCCAAGTATCATGGTACATCCAGGTGATGCTGCCGCCTTGAACGTTCGCGAAGGGGAATTGGTCACTATTGGCAATAAACGTGGCCAATTGCAGATCCAGGTGACGATAACGGACGGCCATCAACAGGGGGTCGTGATAGTCGAGACGTTGTGGGCTAATCGTTTTTTTGAGGGTGGTCTCGGAATCAATGTGTTGACCGGATCTGATCCGGCCGGCCCGATCGGGGGCGCCGCGTTCCACGATACAAGAGTTTGGATACATCGAAGTCCTGCCTGATTGATTTTTTAGAATCCTGGAACGATTTTCCAATAGATTAATTTCGGACATCAGTGTCTCTAGGGATTAAACAAAATGCGTGCTGCAACCAAAACCTGGTTTGTGAGTCTGAGCTTTTTACTCATAGAAGATATATAGCGAGCGACTGATTAAAATGTATCGAGCTTCGAGCGCACACAGGATCCTTCTGAGCACGATTTTATACGTAACTGCTGGTACTTCCGTTTACGCTGTCGACACTATTCACGATCGGATTGAGAAATTATCGTCGCATACTCACTTGGTGTTGCCCAAGACTGGAGACAAGCACCCGTTAGCGGTTCTGCTACCTGGCTGTCTTAGTTGGCACCCACATCACGACAAGTGGCGCAATGAGTTGCTGAAGCAAGGCTTTGCCGTTTTGCATATCGATAGTTTTTCGGCTCGCGGATATCAGGAGAGAGGTGTGCTTGAATCTCAGGTTTGTACCGGTCGTCGTATTCGTGGAGATGAACGAGCTGGTGATCTAATGGCAACTCTAAGCTCAGTTTGGGACCGCCCCGACATTCATCCTGACAGAACTATCCTGATGGGGTGGTCGCACGGCGGTTGGACAGCAATGGATTTTATGATTTTCACCGAAACCGATTCTCTACCACCTAATCTCTCAGAGCTACCAGTAATAGATGTAGAGAATTTCCGTGCTGCTTTTCTGTTCTATCCCTATTGTGGCTTTGGCTCGAAAACGGGCGCGGAGGGCTTTCCCGCGACCGTTAAAACGCTAATTTTTCATGGGACCGCGGACATCATTACAAATCCGACACAGTGTCGTTCAAGAGTAGAAGCACTTGCATTAGGAGGCGCAGACATCCAATTTATATCACTAAGAGGTGCTAGACATTGGTTTGATAACCACGATGAGCCTCTGACTTTTGATTCCCAAACCACTTCGAGAGTCACGGGCGTGATTCGCGATATACTTCAGGAAATGGCGTTAGTGTCTGGGGGTTAGCCTCCTACCGAATTTGCACGTCTTATTTATATTCGTAAAATATTTGGGAGCGCCTTTCGGATAATTTTCTATTCTCCGCGAGATGACAACGCCACTGTTGGAGCTTAATTACTCGGAGAAATCTCATGAGCGATGCGGAGTATAGGTCAAACAATCTCAACGTTGAGGCCGAGGCCCGAATATACCGTACGCTTCGTCACTTTTGGCATCCGGTAGCCTACGCCCAGGATCTAGTCGGTGCGCCGATTGGGTTTACGCTCTGCGGCCAAGATATCGTGATTGCTAGAATGGAAGGTGATGTCGTTGCGTTCGACGATCTTTGCGCGCACCGCGGAACCAAGCTATCGCTCGGCCAGATTCTCGACGACTCTCTACTCGAGTGCCCGTACCATGGCTGGCGCTACGACAAGAATGGTAATTGTGCCATCGTCCCGGCACGGCCGGATCTAGCGGCAGGCATCAAGAAGCGGATCCGTAAGTACCCGACCGAGGAGCGGTTGGGGATGATCTGGGTCTCGCTTGTGGATGAGCCGCATTTCCCGTTGCCAGATTACCCACAGTGGAATGAATCTGAGTATCACCATGTCGCAGTTCCGGCC
>CAYFFH010000221.1:0-5474 GCA_964342175.1 uncultured Enterobacteriaceae bacterium
GGTGATCGGCTGGTAGCTAGCTTCGATACCGGCGGCATTCATGTAGCCGACCATGAACTCGCTAGCTTCACGCTCGGCGCCTGTTGGACTGTGCCTTGCGGTGAGTTCAAAGATCAATTTCTGCAAACGGCTCTGATTGATATGAGAGCAAGCATCGTCGTACCAGCCTTGTTGTTGTTTAGTGAAGGAGTGATTTTTACTTTTAACCTTTGTCATAGCGGTACCAAAGTTTTAGTTACTGTTGCGTTATTTATGATGTGGGGTGATGTGGTTAGAAATTTCCAATTTAAAACAGCCCCTTTAATCATGTTCTCAGTCGAGTAGGCTTCGCCAAACCCCTTGATTTTTTTGACCATGATAACAAATTGATATTTGCTAACACTGACAATGAACTTGCGACCTTCGAGTCGTCGCTCGAACACACCTATGCATCGGTTGTACTCGTTAGCGTACCGATCACGAGAGTATTTGTTACCGTCTTGTGGTGCATAGTTGACAAAATGACTGATCTGACCTGCCATTGGGCCAAGTCCGCCAACTTGTCAAAACAACCATTCGAGCGTTTCTTTACGCCTCAAAGATTCGGTTGGCATAAAGCGTCCCGTCTTCTCAGCAAGGTAGAACAAAATAGCTCCCGATTCGAATACAGATACGGGTTCGCCGTCAACGTCGTGGTCGACAATTGCCGGCATACGGTTGTTAGGGCTGATGTTGAGAAATTCTGATTTGAACTGATCGCCTTCCCCGATGTTAACCGGGATCATGTTGTATTCAATCCCGCATTCCTCGAGCATGATCGAGATCTTCCAGCCGTTTGGTGTTGGCCAGTAATATAGGTCGATCATATTTCGGGTCCCGTTGCTAAAACCTTTTCTTGCAATAGATGTTCAACCTCATCGGCCGACAATCCGATTTCACTCATTACCTCGCGGGTGTTTCCGCCCAAAGTTGGAGCACCGAACCGCGCAACTGCGGCAGTATTGGAAAACTCGGCTGCGTTACGTGTTTGTCGCAAAGTTCCCGCTTGGTCGTGTTCGTTAGCAACTACGATGCCATTGGCAACAACCTGCGGGTGTTGAATCATTTCGTTCCGTGTTAGCACGGGTGCGCAGGGCACTCCGGCTTGTTCTAGACGTTGTAACCATTCAGCCGCTGGGCGATTAAGGAGTACTTCTTGTGTGATCGTAATTCGATCGTTGATATTGCGATCTCGCAAAGCTGGGGTTTTAAAACGGTCGTCGTCCAGCCACTCTGGTTTCTCAAGTGCTTCGGTCAGCCCCCGCCATTCTTTATCTGACATCACTGCAACTGTTAGATAACCGTCGGCCGAGTCGTAGACGAGATCGACGAAGCTTGCTGCGGCCTGTTGCGGTAATTCGTCGCCCACGAAGGTTTGGCTTCCCATGTCCGATCCCCAGAGGAAGGAAACAACCGAATCCAACATGGATAGGCGTACATGCTGACCTTCGCCGGTGCGCTCCCGGGCTAACAAAGCCACAGTGATTGCCTGCGAGGCAGTAATCGCCGTTAACTTGTCAGGCAGGATTGTGCGAACCAAACGTGGCCGTTTCTCGTCGCTGCCAGCTTGTACGGTTGCTAACCCAGAAACAGCTTGGATCAGTGGATCGTAGACAGGTTTGTTGGCGTATGGACCGGTGTGACCGAATCCGCTTATGGAGACATAGATAAGATTCGGCGCAACTTTTCGCACGGCATCTGCGTCAATACCGAGTCTCTCGACTACGCCTGGGCGGAAGTTTTGGACAAATACATCGGCACCCATGGAAAGCTTGAGCAATAACTCAACGCCGCGAGAGTCCTTGAGGTTCAAGGCGACCGACCTCTTGTTTCGGTTATTATTCAAGAAAGTAGCAGAAAATCCACCGCGTCGATTAGCGGCTTGACGCACGTAATCGCCACCCGCGGCCGGATTCTCGATCTTGATTACGTCGGCACCCTGGTCCGCTAAAATCATCGTGGCGAAAGGTCCAGAAATCATTGAGGTCAAGTCAATGACTCGGTAGCCGTGCAGTGGTCCGGACATAGTTATTTTCCGTTGGCCGATCAATAGGCTCTTTGGTCAGAAGACTAGCGCAGACCTAAATTTGATTAAAGTCGAAGTTATATATCGAAAAGCCGAAAATCCATCGACAGGCTGAGGATGTCAAGCGACAATAACACGTTAGAAGCCGCCTGTTAGTAGAATTGGTCGATGCATGATGTTGATTCAAATAAGGTAATGAAGCCGCTCGATGGGATTAGGGTCCTTGATCTTGCGACCTTCGTCGCAGCACCGTTTTCCGCAACTATCTTGGGCGAGTTCGGTGCAGAAGTGATCAAAGTAGAGCATCCAAATGGTGGCGACCCGATGCGCAGGTTTGGCACTGCCACGGATGAACCCAACATTACCCTCGCATGGTTAAGTGAAGCGCGGAATAAGCACTCTGTAACTTTGGATCTTAAGTCTACCGCCAATAAAAATACTTTTAAGGAATTGGTCCGCCGATCGGATGTCGTGTGTGAAAACTTTCGGCCCGGGACGCTGGAGCGTTGGGGGTTAGGCTGGGATGTTTTACGCGAACTGAATCCTCGTCTTGTGCTTCTAAGGATCAGTGGTTATGGTCAGGATGGACCATACCGTGATCGCCCCGGTTTTGCGCGTATTGCACATGCATTTGGTGGATTGACCTACCTGGCAGGGATGCCCGATGGGCCACCAGTTACTCCGGGATCGACATCGTTAGCTGATTATATTTCAGGCTTATACGGTGCGGTTGGCATTTTATTAGCACTACGCGAGGTCGAACGTAGTGGTAGCGGACAAGTCATAGACATCGCGCTATTCGAGTCAA
The DNA here is from genome assembly GCA_964342175.1 of uncultured Enterobacteriaceae bacterium. Classification (GTDB taxonomy): domain Bacteria; phylum Pseudomonadota; class Gammaproteobacteria; genus UBA11873. The sequence continues at coordinate 2,853 of CAYFFH010000221.1, forward strand.
TCTTCCGTGTGCTCGATGAACTCGCACCTTTATTTGCAAAACATGGGATTATCCGGGCTCCGGAAGGTGTAGGTACACGGAACGCCTGTCCCCATGGTCACTTTGTTTGCGCTGATGGTAAGTGGGTTGCAATTGCGTGCACCGCGGATCGGATCTGGATTCGTATGGCCAAAAATGTATTGAAAATGCCGAAGTTGGCAGAGAGCCACCCGACGACGGAGGCACGTCTTGCCGATAGAGAGACAATTGAGTGTGCAGTCGAAGCATTTACTAAGGCGCATCCAATGGCGGAAGTCGTCCGACGTTGCACTGAAGGTGATGTTCCGTGTGGCGCGATTAACTCGATCAAAGATATTTTTGCTGACGAACATTTTTCTGAGCGAGGTGTGTTAACGGAATTCTTACACGAGACGCTGGGGGAAATAGTGATCCCAAGCGTGTTACCGCGGTTGTCGAAAACGCCGGGTACGATAGAGTCATTAGGCCCTAATTTGGGCGACTGGAATGGCAGGAATTTGCTACAAATCCTGGAAGACGAGACTCAAATAAGATGTTTGAACCCGGGTTCACGAAAAGCGGACGTTTAGTAATGCTGCCAATTGGGGCCTGTCTGTCGGATAGTGCTTATACCTGGTCGAGAGAGTTTAGTAACGACGAGACAATCCGATCGCAACCGAAGGGCACCCAGGCCCCATTTTAGCGAGCATTCAAATCGGGAGTGTTTTCTTTAACCTATTTTACTCGGAATTCGTTACTAGAACGCCATTTGCCATCCGGTCGTTAGGGTAAAGTCGGTTTCCATCTGCGGACCGTGTAGATCTTGTTTCAACGGTATCCCGCCTTCAATCGCGAACCGTTGACCCCGCAGTAATCCGGAGGAGGCCACGAAGTTGAGTCCGAGTTTCAAGTTCACTCTGTCGCCACCGTAATTATCTGGATCGGCGGTCTGTACGGGCCCGATGATCTGCGGGTCACGCCCATCAATTGTTCCCATCGTATCGAATTCGATTCGTATGGAACCGCTGATCCAATTGCTAGGGCTGTAGCTCAGCCAACCCGTAATAAGATGTCTATCGCCCCATTGGTAACCATTATTCTTTTCCATGCGAATTGTCCCAGCGTACTGCGTACCCCAAGAGACTTTATTCGATTTTCCCGCGTAGGTAAGTCCGGGCAGAAAATCTACCGTGCCCGAGCCGAGTTGCATCGCGTAGGGTAAACGCACCGTCGGTGTTCCGCCTGTCGGGGTCAGGATGCGATCCTTCTCGTCGCTTGAACCGCTTGGCAGACTTACACCTAGATTGAAGTGAGCGTCATGGTTCTCTCCATCGAATAGTCGAACGAGTCCGCTGACGCGCGTGTCCCCAATCCCGGAGGTTTCTGTGGTGAACTCGCCAAGGCGGGTTGTTCCAGCGCCGCCAAGGTAAGTGACGTGATCCATTTCCTTCTCTGTGTAGTTCAGCATTGCCATCAAAGTAATCCAATCGGTAGGCGCATACATTAAACCGAACATGTGCATATCCATCTTCATGGTAAGAGGCACAATTCTCAAGGTTGGTGGTTGCATCGGTGACCCAAAGAAACGGTTCGGTATCGTCGTGACGATCGTGTCTGGATTGATTTCTTTGTCGGTGATTCGGTTATCGGCCATATCCATATGCATGAAGCGATACGAGAACATCCATTCCCCCCTCTTGTGGGTATGATCACCCATCACCCCGATCGGGGCATGGCTATCTGCCCCCATCATTTCGTCACCGTATGTCGGTGTTGTAGCACCAGCTACGATCGCAAGCGTGGATAAAAAATGCCGCAATAATTTCATTTTTTGTTCCCCAATAGAACGCATTTTAGGCTCGCCGGCGGTTTCTCCCTACGGCGAAATCTGGATCCCGGACTTTGGGGATCCATCTGAGAGGTGGGGCTTAGGCTAGGGTGGGTGGGGCGCGTGCGTGGTGCCGACTGGACGGGTGCTGGCCTAAGCTAACACCGGTTAAACTGCGGCTAGGGATTACGATTGCACTTGGTGTCGACCTCCGCTCAACCCCTGCGACTGACGCTACGGCACTTCCCGTCCACACAGAGCAGGTCGGATCAAGAACCGATATCGTCTTTCCAAGGGATCCTTCGTGGTGATCGCTATGGCTATGGTGCGAATCTGTCGGATCAGTGAGCCAGTCGTCCAATCCCGGTGTCTGCTGTGGGCACATCACGAGCGAAGGGAGCCCTTGGCCCTCGCTAGCCGGCAACCTCAGCATCCAACCAGATGCAACGAATGAGCGTGCTGTTATCGCCAGTAACACAAAGGTAGCGATCTTAATTCTATTTTTTCGTCGGTTCAGACGCATGGTGTGGATTTTATAGTTACCTCCATAGAGAGGCAACAGTGTTCCAGGATGAATCCCCGAGCGGCATCGCCGCTTGCTTTCGAATAGTCACGATCGAGTGATTATTATTCGACTACTCGTAGGGTTTGGTCGCTAACAACTGGCCTATTTTTAGGTGCAGATAACTGCGGCGTTTCCGGTATTTGGCACCCTACCGGACAGCATCGGCCCGGCTGGCTTTCGCGAGTTGGGCGTCCCGCTTCGGCGAGCACGCCCCGATCGAGTAAGCGCTCTG
>CAYFFH010000222.1:0-5469 GCA_964342175.1 uncultured Enterobacteriaceae bacterium
TGATAAGTCCGAACGTCCTTAATCGCAAACGCCAGACTAACCTCTATCTTTTTCGACTTTAAGAATTCCTACTATTCATCGAAACGCTGTTGCTGCCGCTCGGAATAGAGACAATCATCATTATTCGTTGACTCTAGCTTTTATTAATAATCAGCATCTTAATCAACTCCTTCGCCGGGACATATCCACCTATCTGATTACCATCGTCCAGGTACACTGCTGGTGTGCCGCGAAGCCCCATCGCTTCACCCATTCGATAATGCTTCGTGACAGGGTTTTCACAATTCAAAGGTTTGATCGTTTTTCCTGACTTGGATACAGTCAGTGCGTTTTGTGGATCGGCAGAGCACCATACAGAAACGGCCTTGTCGTAGGACTCGCTACCGATTCCGGCTCGTGGATAAGCTAGGTAGCGAACCGCAATCCCAGCATTGTTTAACTGATCTATCTCCAAATGCATTTTTCGACAATAACCGCAATCAATATCGGTATAAACGTACAAATGACGAATCGTTTTAATGTCTTTTGGGGCGAATTCAATCATATTTTCGACGCCCATATCGATAAAAGCATCAACGCGTGCTTGGGTTCGCCGAATTTTCGTTATATTTTCAAGCGAACTAAGATCAAAAACATCACCTCGAACAAGGAAACGACCGTCATCACTGATATAAAGGACTGATGGTCCTAATATCACTTCATGTAGGCCCGCGAGCGGCCCCGAAGACACACTAGTAACTGAAGTGCCTGGGAGCGCTTTTTCAATCGTCTTCGCGAGATGTTGGTCTAGCACAGCGTCAGCTCTGACAGCTTGTACGAGACACATAAACAGGCATGTGACGACTATCTTAGCACCGACCATACTGGTTTCCTCTTGAGATATCTTGGGACATTGTTACGTTGGAACCCATTGTAAAATTATCCCTCTGGCAACACCACGCTTATGGACGCTTTTCGAATCGCAGCAACACACAGTATTTCGGAAACTCTTTTAAAGTGAGTTATAAACCTACCAGGCGCCATAACACCTAGGTCCTGCAGAAAAATCAATTTTTGTGCCCATTAAGCTTAATTAGAGCATGACCTACCCTAAGAAAGGCGCTAGCGGCTAAGCCCGTGCTAATTTCGACACCGGGTTATCCTGTCTTCGTACGATAATTACTATCCCCGTGGATGGTGGAGCGCGTGCAAATCTTTCAATCGCTCTGCGGCGACATGGGTATATATTTGGGTCGTAGATATATCGCTATGCCCGAGGAGCATTTGCACAACGCGAAGATCCGCACCGTGGTTTAATAAGTGAGTTGCGAATGCATGCCTTAGCGTGTGAGGTGATAGATCTAAAGAAACGTCTACTTGACGCGCATACTTCTTTATCACATACCAAAACGCTTGGCGAGTCATTGCACCGCCACGACTAGACGGAAACATAGCATTCGTAACCTTTCCCCGTCCGATTTTTGGGCGCGCCTCTTCGATATAACGTTCGACCCATATTTGAGCGAACTCTCCAAAAGGCACAAGACGCTCTTTACCGCCCTTACCAACGACACGCACAACGCCTTGCCGAAGGTTAACTTCGGTAAGCGTTATATTGACTAATTCTGAAACTCTCAAACCAGTCGCGTAAAGAATCTCGAGCATAGTTCGATCCCGAAGTCCAAGGATCGTGGAGGTTTTTGGAGCCGCTAGCAACGCCTCTACGTCCCGTTCGCTTAGCGTGCGAGGGAGTTTTTGGCCTACCTTTGGTGAATTAAGTCTCAATGTCGGATCGATAGCAACAATTCCTTCCCTTAAAAGATAGCGAAAATAGCGTCGCAGAGCTGATAAGCGACGCGCCAGTGTGCGAGGTGTTTGAGCAACATTTTCGCTCATGAAAACCAGTAAATCGTGGTCACAAGCTTCAGTCAGCTTGACAGATCGCGCGCTCAAGAATGCTTGCACGCATTTTACGTCCGCTCGGTAGGCTTTAACTGTATTTTCGCTAAGTCCAAACTCGACCCAAAGGTGATCGACAAAACGCTCAATATATGAATCATCGTGTACCATAGTCGAACAGCTTAACATTGCCGTGGAATTGGTGGCACACATCTATGTTTTCGGACAGGATTGTATAATGGTACTTTATCTTATCATCAAAATTACCCCCGGACGGAGAACTTAAAGATGTTAGAGTCGTGGTTCGACGATAAAAAAGAATTTAATTCAGGCAGCATAAAGCGGACACCGGATGTCCAGTTAGAGGTCGATAGTGCAACCAAAAATCTAGCCCTCTACTACTACCAAACCTGCTGGTTCTGTGGAACTGTAAGGGCAACGATCAGTCGGCTCAATCTCACCATAGAGCTTCGGGACATCCACGACAATAATGGTCATCTTGAACAGCTAACCCGCGAAGGCGGATCGGGGATGGTTCCCTGCCTTTATATCGAAAATCCAGACGGAACTACTGAGTGGCTTTATGAATCGCAAGACATATCAAACTACTTAGAAGACAGATTTGGGGGGGAACCTTAGTCTGGGTTCATTTCTCTATCTCGCACACAGACAGACTTCGCAATCTAATTCAACGTCTAATTTTTTCCTTAATCCGTGCCGCCTTACCACGCAAATCCCTCATGTAGTATAACTTGGCTCGACGCACAGCTCCGCGGCGCTTTACTGCGATATCTGCGATCAAAGGGCTATACGTCTGAAACACACGCTCGACACCTTCCCCGTGCGAAATTTTTCGAACTGTGAAAGCAGAGTTAAGGCCACGATTACGTTTTGCGATAACAACACCCTCAAATGCTTGGAGACGTTCGCGCGCGCCCTCTTTAACTTTCACCTGCACAACGATGGTATCGCCTGGAGCAAACTCCGGAACCTCTCGTTGCATTTGCTCCGCTTCTAACTCTTGAATGATATTCGACATGATCCTCTTCCAACCGCGAACGTGTTTATCGAGCCGCGGGATTGTACAACATTTATCGAAGTGAGATCTCCGACTAATTTCACGCAGACGCAACCGAATTTAGTGGTGCCAATTATTGAATCGGGTGAGTTAGAGCAATCGGGAAACCTTCGGGGTCAGGTATCTGACCACAACCAACACGCAAGGATGCTTAAGGGATTAACCGCTTTCGTTATTCGGCACGTCGTCAGTAGCGCCGATTTCAGCTTGATATTCCGCCAATAATTCTCGGTCATCTTGACTAAAATCAATAAATTCGAGTAAGTCCGGGCGCTTTATCCAGGTCCGCCCTAGCGATTGTTTACGCCGCCAGCGTTGGATTTCAGCGTGATTTCCACTGAGTAGAACCGCCGGAACAGCCTGATCCGATACACGCTCTGGCCTGGTGTATTGTTCGTGCCGAAGCAACCCATTGGAAAATGAATCTGTCGCAGCCGACAAATCGTTCCCGAGCGACCCCGGCAGCAGTCTCACAATTGCATCAATTACCGCCATTGCGGCGATCTCACCGCCACTTAACACATAATCCCCAAGGGATAACTCTATATCGATATCGCGTTCAATCACTCGCTCGTCAATACCCTCATACCGCCCAGCAACCAGGATCAGGTGACCTATCGAAGTTAATTCAACGATTAGTTGATGGTTGATTGGGCGACCCTGTGGGGTTAGGTAAACAACCTTAGTTCCGTTGACCGATAGTTTACGCGCTGCCTCGATGGCTTTACGGAGTGGCGGCACCATCATCACCATGCCGGGGCCGCCACCATATGGGGCATCGTCAATCTTACCCTTACCGTCCGCACTATAGGATCGCGGATCGATCGTATTCAACACAACATGTCCATGGTCCTGAGCTCGCCGAACGATCCCAGTCATCCCAAAAGCTTCAATAAGCTCGGGAAAGATAGATACGACACTAAAAATGTTCACAGAGTTAATCGTCCGGGTGCCAATCGACTGTCATACGTCTGCGCTCAAGGTCGACATCGATGACGTGATGATCTCGAACAAAAGGTATTAGATGTTCTTTTTTTCCGTCGACCACGAGAACATCGTTAGCGCCTGTATCAAACAAACGGGATACTATGCCAAGACTTATTCCTTCGGCATTGATGACCTCAATGCCAACCAAGTCGGCCCAGTAATATTCGCCGTCCGTTTTTTCTGGTAATGCATCTCGGTCTACAGCAATCTCTTCGCCAATGCGGGCGCTAGCTTCTGTACGATCAACAATTCCGTCAAGTAACGCGACGAGCCTAACGCCCTGTTGGCGAACGCCAATCACTGGAAAAGACGTCCACTGTCCACCACCCGACAATTGCCAAATTGGGTACGTAAGTATATTCCTGGGCGGTCGCGTATATGAGTACACCTTGAGCCAACCGCGAGTTCCGAACACGCCGCTGACACGCCCCAACACTATGGGGCTCTGGTCATGCAAGATCGTTAGCCGATATGGCCATCGCGGTCAATCAACTCTGTCCACCGTTGGATATAAAACGCGGACGCACTCTAATCCGGCAAATTCCCGACAGCTCAGGGCGCTACCGCAGACCCTTTGGTCTCGTATTGGCTAGCGAGTTTCTTTAGTCGAAGAGACGGTTTCGCGCCGACAGATAGCCAATACGCATATCGCTCATTATCCATCCGAAAACCCTCTTCATGCTCAACCGCGAGAGGGTTAAAAAAACCCAAGCGCTCTATATGGTTTCCGTCACGCTTATCGCGGCTGTCCGCGACAACTATGTGATAGAATGGCCGTGCTTTGGCGCCACCTCGCGCGAGTCTTATGGTTACCATCGAATAGTCCTGCTCCGAATTTTAGCGGCCGTTAGATACTACCAGCCCGAAGGGCGCGTATTGTAAGGTAATATATGACTCTAGTTAAGCCCCTCCCGACATTTAGACTTAATGACCAGGACGACCGACACTTTTTCCACTATCTTGCTGAGTCCGCCATCGAGCACGACTTATCAGGGTTGGCGCATACAAATAGAGTAACCGCCGATAAAACGCTTTTGGCCTCAACCAAGCTGCCAATCCAAACGAAAACAAATGGTCGCCCCAGCCCTACTACTCTGATTCGATAATGAACTCCAATATTAAAAAAGCAGCACTACGTCGTACTCTTTTAGCCCGTCGGAAAGATCACCAGAAAATCAATAAAACTTCTTTAAATCAATCGATTACTGAAAGCGTTGTCAACCTCAAAGAGGTCGAACAAGCTTCCATCGCTTGCGTCTACGTATCAATTCCAGGAGAGGTTGAAACGCACGCTATGATTGATAAGTTTGAAGAGAAAGGGATAGTAGTCCTGGTGCCTCAGATTGTTGGTCCCTCGCGGATGCAGGCTGTGCGATTCCCTGGTTGGACGGCAATGCGGCCCGGGCCGTTGGGAATACTAGCACCGCTGACCGGACTTAAGTGGGAGCGCGATATCGACGTCGCGATCATACCTGGATTGGGGTTTTCCCCGGTAGGGGATAGACTAGGATTAGGCGTCGGATTTT
>CAYFFH010000223.1:0-5399 GCA_964342175.1 uncultured Enterobacteriaceae bacterium
GCCTGAACCTATACGCTCCTGAAATTCAGAAGTGGTATTGTCGTGAGGGAATGGTTCCTTAGGGACGGGTAGATCAAGTGCTGTACAGAGAGGCGCCCACCCCTGTTCGGCTCGCCAATCGAGCAATCGAGCGGGCGGGGCATTTTCGCGAACGTGTGCGTTGTGCGCTTCGTAAGCGGCAATAGCCGCAGTCTTATTTTGCACATCTTGGATAAAGCGATGTTTAAACATGGCGAAAACCATGCGGCGCCATGGGCTATCCTCAGCCGCATACGATGCCGGCAAGATCGTATTCGATGCGCTGCGCCACCACGTTTCGCTGTCAGCGCGGGTCGAGAGAACAATCAACGCGTCCGGATAAGTAACGGCTAAGGATTCCCAGTATGCGGACGCTGGCCAATCTATAGCGGCTCCAAAACCTTTCAAAAAATTCCCCCAGTCGGGCATTTCTCCGGTTGCCGCAGCGTGCCATACCGCTACGTCATCCGGTCTAAAAAATACCTCGTGCATGTGATAACACGGTTCGCCGAGTAATTGTTCTAAAGCCGTTTTTAATGATGTTGTGCCAGTCCGACCGATGCCAGCACCAATTACCCGTAAAGTCATAAGATCGATCCTCAGATTGTTAAGTCAAGGCAACTGGCACCTGGGGCACGGCTGCCCAAAACTCCGGGTCATGTCCATACATCAATCGTGCACCGGCCAGTTGTAACTTGCGTAAACTTTCGAGCGACGCTCGCATCGCAGCCTCATCGTGAATAGCGCCCCGCGAAGGCAAGTGCATCTCTTCGAGTGTTTGCCTTAGGTAGCATGCGTCACCACATAAAACTATCGAGCCAGCATCGCTCTCAATAATCATCGACTGATGGCCCGGCGTGTGGCCATGAGTCGGGATGCAGCGAACGGTGCCGTCGCCGAACACATCGTACTCACCGTCAACCTCGATACGGACGTGACCCAAATCATAATCTTCAGCTAAATAGTGGTTTGCCGCGACCGATTCTGGGGTGTTTGCTGCCTCCCATTCGCGTTTCTGAATTATCCAGCGCGCGTTCGGAATCAAATCGTTTCCACCACAGTGATCAAAATGTAAATGTGAGCTCACAAGGAAATCAATTTTTCCGGGTTCCATATCTACCTCATCGAGACGCGCGGAAACTTCTTCGTTTGCTTCAAATTCGATATGAAAATAAGGCTCCATCGGGCCAAGTGCTTTGGCACCATCTCGCTGGACCCGCATCGATAAACCGGAATCGAATAAGACTGTTCCCTGGGGGTGCCTAATAAAGTACACCGGCACCGGAATCCGAAGCTTTCCTTCGGTACCGTGCAGCAGCATCGGCATCGGCATCGTAATCCAACCGCAAGTCATCGCATATAGGTGTACGCTCATTTAGGCTCCCCGCCATGGTGCTCGGACAGTAAAGCTTAGCTCGATCCGACGTCATGCGGCTAGTAAATGATTTTATTTCGGATCGCCATTGCTCGGGTTGGAGTCTAAAGCAGGGGCCGATTTGCAGAATTAAAAGGCGTGTCGTCCGCCGATTTACTAAGTGGAATGCGAACAACTAAACGCGGCTCGATATCCAATTTAATCTTTTAAGGCTGCAGCGACCCTACGGTTTTGATCGAATCAATTGAAAATCAATCGATACCGATAACTGATGAAGGGACCTCGGCGGATGGGTTTTCTAGGCCTGTGCAGAATTAGCGTATTGAGCGTTTGTTTTTGGCTGCTCTTTAGCCTACCGTTCCCATTTAGGAGGTCTGATGGATCCCCACCAATCGTAAACGATCAGGAGTGTAGTCATGTCTAATGGTGAGCTAAATTATGGCAATCTTGACGCGCTCGGATTGGCCGCGCTCATACGGAAGAAAGAAATCACCGCTCTTGAGCTGGTTGATGAGTCGATCCGGCGATGCGAATCTGTTAACGGAATCCTCAATGCGGTCATTACTGAAATGTTTGATCAGGCACGGGAGCGTGCCAAGCAACCGCTAGGGGATGGGCCTTTCGCAGGTGTTCCGTTTTTAATGAAAGATTTTGTTGCAGAAGTCGCTGGGGTTCCATTTTACGAGGGCAGTGATTTTCTGAGCGGTTACATACCCAGCCAAGATAGCGAAATCTATCGTCGTTTCTGTCATAGCGGCCTGATTACTATCGGTAAAACGAACTTACCAGAATTTGCCATCGGGGTGACCACCGAACCCCGTCGCTTTGGCGCGACACATAATCCGTGGGATCCAAAGCGGACCCCAGGTGGCTCGAGTGGCGGTGCAGCTGCAGCGGTTGCGGCGCGGATCGTACCGATAGCACACGGTAACGATGTCGGTGGGTCCATTCGCATCCCGGCGTCCTGTTGTGGACTGGTAGGACTGAAGCCAACCCGCGGGCGCACGACGTTAGGACCCCATTACGGAGACGTGATCTCGGGCTATTTCGTCGAGCACGGACTGACCCGCAGCGTGCGCGATGCAGCCGCATTACTAGATGTTATGTCCTCCCCGCTGGCAGAGGGCGAGCCCTATTTAGCGCCAGCACCCGCCAGACCGTACGCCGAAGAAGTCGGCGAACCAAGCGAACGCCTTAAGATTGGCTTCTCGACTCTCACCCCACTCGGTGATCCTCTGGATCCCGAATGCGAGAAAGCAATACGGGACGCAGCCGAATTGTGTAGATCTCTGGGGCACGAGGTAGTGGAGGCAAGCCCACAATACGATGCATTGAATTTCTGGACCCGGTACACGACCGTACTCGCGATAGGCGTCGCGTGGGCCGTCGCAGACTGGGGGCGCCGCTTGGATAAGGAGCTGAAAGAAGAATATTTCGAACCCTTCGTGTGGGCTTTCACCGAGCGCGGACGTTCCTTAAGTGCTCCGGATTATCTACTTGCGGTGCAAGACGTGCAGCACCACATCCGGCATATAAGTCAATTCTATGTCAACCACGACCTGTGGTTAACCACGACCTTGGGACAACCGCCGGTTGAACTCGGAACATTAATATACGAAGACGATCCATTTGAACTACGAAGACGCATGGCGAAGTTTTCACCCTATACCTACATCGCAAATGCGACTGGCCAGCCGGCGATCTCTCTACCTCTATCTTGGAGTACGGAAGGACTACCAATAGGTCTACATTTCACAGCGCGCTATGGCGAAGAAGCAACCCTAATCAGACTGGCTGCTGAACTCGAACAAGCTCTACCATGGGACACAAAAAAACCAAAGATTTGCAGCTAGAGCAAGCCTGTCGCTGCGCGATTAAACAGGTCTATAACCCCTATGTTATAAGGATTTACGTAATTTTAAGCGTAGAAAGTAGATAGATAAAACCCCACACCACAATACTAACTTCATCCATGATCAAATAGATTGGATCGTCAAGATATCAAATGATGTGCATTATTGAACTCCGGTGGTTTATAGTAGCTCCATACAAGGCCAACTGAGCCGGCGACCCCCAGCAGTCCGATTCACGGCCAATAATAACGCCCGGAGAACTGTCATATGAAATTTCCCGCGTTTGCGTACGCAAGACCCAATACTATTGACGAAGCGATAACGCTGCTGGCAAGCGAAGACGAAGCGCGCCCTCTCGCTGGCGGCCAGACGTTGTTACCCATCCTCGCGCTGCGCATGTCGATGCCAAGCCTACTAGTCGATCTAAATGACATTGAAGACATGAAGCACATCACTGTCGGAGACGGTGTTGTTAGAGTCGGGGCAATGGTTACTCACGCGCAGAACCTTGCCAGCACCGAACACCGTAAGTATTTACCACTCCTGAGTGAAGCCGTTCGACACGTCGCGCACGAAGCGATCAGGAGCCGCGGTACAATTGGTGGAAGCTTGGCTCACGCCGATGCCGCAGCCGAAATGCCACTCGTAGTGACTGCGCTCGATGCAAAAATGATTATCGCGAATGGAGAAGGTGAGCGGCGAGTCGAAGCTAAAAACTTTTTTGGGGGACATTTCACCACAGCGATCGAAAGCGGCGAACTTTTAACAACTATCGAGTTTCCAATATCAGACCACCACTGGGCGTTTGAAGAAGTAGCTCGGCGTCCAGGTGACTATGCGCTTGTGATGGCAGCAGCCGGGCTTAAAGTAAATAACGGCGTTGTTGAATCGGCCCGCATAACCCTCGGCAGTGTAGCTGATCGGCCGCTTCGCGCTCCAGAAGCAGAAAGCTATTTGATCGGGAAGGCAATATCTGAGGAAATCGCCGCGGAGGCAGCTAAAATCGCTACACAAGATCTGAAATCGCACGATGACATACATGCGAGCGCCAATTATCGTCGGACTGTCGTCGGTACATTAGTGAAACGCGCGCTGACGCGTGCCGCCACGGAGAAATCAGCATGAAAAAGGTCGCGGATGACGAATTAGTACAAGTACGTACTACTGTTAATGGTCGCAGCTACACCTTCTCGACGGAACCGAGGGTAAACCTAGCCGATGCGCTGCGGTACGAACTCGGACTTCTAGGTACCAAGGTTGGCTGCGAACATGGCGTCTGCGGGGCATGCACGATCCTGGTTGATGGAAAATCCGCACGTTCTTGCCTCATGCTTGGGTTGCAGGCCGAGGGACGCGAAATTAGTACTATCGAAGGCTGGGCCAATGGCAAGGAGCTAAATCCCCTGCAGGAATCATTTCGGCGTCATCATGCGTTACAGTGCGGCTTTTGCACTTCAGGGTTTCTAGCCACGGCAACGGAGTTATTGCGCGAAAATCCCAGTCCTACACGCGAAGAAGTCCGTGAAAGGATCTCCGGAAATCTCTGTCGCTGCACCGGATATGAAACAATCGTCGATGCTATCTGTGACCCCGAAGTCACTGCTTTCGCTCGGGACGAAAAAAATGCTTAAAAGTGACGTCGCGAAATTTCCGCTCAGTGCGATAGGCCAATCGATCTTACGCAAGGAAGATCCGAAGCTCCTAACTGGCCGCGGCCGGTACCTTGCTGATATCACGCTGCCCGATATGCTACACGCCGCCTTCGTTCGATCCCCTTTCGCACATGCAAAAATCATTCGTATAGATGTGTCGGCAGCCATCGCACTCGACGGGGTCGAACTAGTTTGGACTGGGTCCGATACGCAGCAATACACCGAAGGGGTTAAAGCTGGCCAAAATTGCGACAATTATGTCCACACTACTCAGCCTGCAATAGCGAATGAGGTCGTCCATTTTGTAGGCGAAACCGTTGCTATTGTCGTTGCAAAGAGCCGATGCCTTGCAGAGGACGCAGCCGAGCTCATTGATGTCGACTACGAAGAATTACCTGTCGTTGCAGATATAGACCAGGCAAATGAAGCGAGCGCCATCGCTAATGCAGAAATACCGAATAACGTTATCCATCATAATGTACGAGTTGCACATGACGTCGA
>CAYFFH010000224.1:0-5383 GCA_964342175.1 uncultured Enterobacteriaceae bacterium
GAGTAGAGTACGTCGGCAGCGTCAACAAAGCGTTCGTTCGCGTTCGAGAGCGATGCTATCTACCGTGTCGATCGTCGGCTACACCAATGCTGGAAAATCAACGCTTTTTAATCGTTTAACCGGGAGCAATAACTACTCAGCCGACCAGTTGTTTGCGACGCTCGATACAACTTTGCGCCGATTTAACGTAACTGGTGAGCATCCGGTGCTTTTAAGCGACACCGTGGGATTTATCCGGGATCTGCCGCCGGAACTTATCGCGGCCTTTAAAGCCACTCTTGAAGAGACCAAAGACGCTGCATTAATCCTGCATGTCGTGGACTGCACCGCAGATTCCCGCAGTGATCATGTACGCCAAGTACAAGATGTCTTGGAACGCATTGGTGCCTGTGACGCACCGGTAATAGAGGTATTTAACAAAATCGATCTCCAAGATGAGGTAGATATGCACTTGGAGCGGGGAGATGATGGATTTGTAACGCGAGTTTGGGTGTCCGCCAACACGGGCGAAGGCCTACATCTACTGCTAGAGGCGATTGCCGAACGATTAAACGCGTTTAAAGTTCACAAACGTATCATACTGCCGGTAAACGCGGGCCGCTTACGTTCTCAGTTGTATTCGCTTGGCGCGGTTATCGACGAAACTCCTCTAGAGACCGGGGGTTGGGCAATTGAGATTGCCCTTGGATCGGCTAGGTGGGCTACGTTAATGGAAAATGTTGAGTTTGAACTCGACACATCCGACGTTGTCCATGAGTCAGATGGTCGGAATGTCGGAAAAATACGGAGCAACACGGCACTCGTGGAAACTATACGCAGCTAATAGTGACACAGTTTCAGTGCTATTTAACGCGGTTTAACTACAATAATGAGTCACGTCGATTCCCTTGTTGCATTGAACAAGCGTGCAGCGCCCCGTACAATCTGTCGTCCTTGGGAGTCTATTGGACTTGGGGTGTTCTGCTGATCCGTTTTGGCATCAATTGCTAGACGCTCCGACTCTGACCGACTCAGTGATCAATCTGACGTTAACTGAGAAATTTGCATGGCCTGGGACGATCCTGAAGAAAAAGAGCGCGATCCCTGGGGGGGTCGTAAGAAGAATGATGGGCCGCCTGATTTAGACGAAGTCGTCCGGAAAATGCAGGACAAACTTGGCGGCCTGTTTGGCGGCGGTGGGAGACCTTCGGGACCAGGGACGGGTGGCGCAAGGGTGTCTCCACTAATGTGGCTCGGAATTATTTTCTTACTTATTGCGTTACTTGTTTATGCGACGTTTTGGCGGATCGAGCCAGCCGAGCGGGGTGTTGTAATGCGCTTCGGCAAGTATGTAAATACTCTACAGCCGGGTCCGAATTTCCAATTTCCGCGTCCAATCGACGAAGTTATCAAGATAAATGTCCAACAGATTAGACCGTTTACAGTTAATGCGACGATGCTCACTGGAGACGAGAATATAGTTGACGTTGAGATGGCAGTGCAATATCGAATCAAGGATGTAAAAAATTATCTGTTCAAGATCGCTGATCCAGATACGACAGTACAACGGGTAACCGAGAGCGCGATCCGGGACATTATAGGTCAGAGTACGCTTGATTTTGTCATAACTGAAGGACGTGCCGAGATCGGTACTGGTGCTATCGCCCTCATCCAACAAATATTAGACAATTACGAATCTGGTATCGAGGTAACAAGTGTCAATATGCAACCAGCGAAACCGCCAGAAGAGGTGAAGGCATCTTTTGATGATGCGATCAAGGCACGAGAGGATGAGCAGCGACGAATTAATGAAGCAGAAGCTTACCGTAACGAAATAGATGAAAAAGCACAGGGCGAGGCAGCGCGGATTTTACTTGAAGCGCAGGCCTATCAGGAACAGGTTGTTGCCGAAGCAGAAGGTGAGGCCCGACGTTTCGAACAATTGCTAATTGAATACGAGAAGGCTCCGGAAGTGACTCGAAAGCGTTTATATCTTGATGCGATTGAAGAGGTGTTGTCTGACAACCCGAAAGTGATGCTCGACAATGACAACGGGAACAGTCTGATGTATCTGCCTATCGACAAGTTAATGGAACGTGGTTCTAGCGGCCGTTCGGATACGAACCTTCGGGAGTTGCTACCAGACTCTGGCAGCTCGTTCCAGCGAAACGTTGATTCTGCTAGCCAAAATCGAACCGATAGTCGCATGCGAGGGGTTCGTTAGATGATGCTGTATCGAATTTTGATTGCTCTAGCGGTCGTTATTGGCATTGCGTCGGTATCGATGTTTCGCGTCTATGAGCAAGAACGTGCGATTTTATTCCAGCTAGGTAAAATCCAGCGCTTCGATTTTTCACCGGGCTTGTACTTTAAAATCCCGATTTATCAAAATGTAAAGAAATATGATATTCGGCTGCAGACGTTAGACTCTGAGCCGCAACGCTTTTTGACTGGCGAGAAAAAAGATGTGATTGTTGATTCGTTCGTACGGTATCGGATCAACGACGTTGTAAAATACCACATATCGACTGGTGGCGATGCGCGACGTGCAGGTATATTGCTGTACCAAAAGATCAACGATGCACTTCGCAGCGAATTTGGCGAGCGAACGGTGAAAGAAGTCGTTTCGGGTGAACGCGGTGCGATAATGGATATCGTTACCAAATTGGCGGATGAACGCGGAGACGAGCTGGGAATGGAGATCGTCGATGTTCGATTAAAGCGTATCGACCTCCCGGCCGAAGTGAGTCAAAATGTCTACGAGCGCATGCGCTCAGAGCGTTCTCGGGTTGCTCGAGAGTTCCGTGCTCGGGGTGAGAAAGAATCGATTACTATCAAGGCTGACGCGGACCGTTCGCGCACTGTCGTCGGAGCGCGAGCGTATCGGGATGCAGAGATGATGCGCGGTGCCGGAGACGCCGCTGCTGCAGAGATTTATGCGAACGCGTACAATCGGAATCCAGAGTTTTACGACTTTTATCGCTCTTTGAACGCCTATAAGACGAGCTTCAGAAAAGGTGATGATGTCTTTTTACTTGATCCGGACTCTGAGTTTTTTAAATACTTTACAAAGCCTACCGGGCCATAAACCGGGGCACCTGCGACTCCATTCGTCAAGGTATCAAGGATAGCCAATGTGGCAGGATCTGCTTGCAGGAATTGCGTTGGTTTTGGTCTTCGAGGGCATCTTGCCATTTCTTAGCCCAGCACGTTATCGCCACACGATGAAGTTAGCGGCGCAAATGAATGATAAAACGATGCGGATAATTGGGCTGGTAAGTATGGTCGCCGGTCTCTTTGTTTTGTACGTGGTGAGATAGCCCATGAAATATGGAGCACGATGGTTATTGCCGGACGGTGTAGACGAAGTTCTGCCCCCGAGCGCCGAGTCGCTAGAGCAACTTAGACGAAATGCTCTAGATTTATTCGCGAGCTGGGGTTACCAGCTCGTCTTCCCGCCGTTAGTCGAATTCGTCGAATCTTTGTATTCTGGCGGCGGTGATTTAGAGTTGCAGACTTTTAAGATTACGGATCAAGTTTCCGGGCGGCTAATGGGGGTCCGAGCAGACATCACACCGCAAGTTGCCCGGATTGATGCACACAGACTTCCAACCGACTTGCCGCAGCGTCTCTGTTACGTAGGCCCGGTACTACATGCACGATCTGATAAAGTCGGTGGTTCACGGAACCCCCTTCAAGTTGGCGCAGAGCTATACGGACACGCCGGTATCGAAAGTGATGCGGAAGTGATTTGCTTGATGATGGATGTGCTGCAGCTTGCGGCATTATCTGACGTGACTATCGAACTCGGCCATATGGGAATTTTTAATTCACTAGTTCAGGTTGCTGAGCTTGATTCAGATGCCGCCGATAAATTGCTTGGGGCGTTGCTACATAAAGCTTCGGATGAGGTAGTTAATTGCATAAATGATAATGACGTTAAAGCTGAGACTGCGGATCTAATAATGAATTTACTGCATCTCAATGGCGGGGTCGAAGTCGTCGCTGAAGCTAAACGGGTTATGGCGAGAGCACCTCAATCGGTGGCCGATGCGTTGGACTCGCTTGACGATCTTATTGGTGTGCTTTGTCGTCAAATTTCTGATATTGACTTGCATGTCGATCTTGCTGAATTGCGAGGGTACCGTTATCACACGGGTGTAATTTTCGGTGCCTACTTGCCGGGAGAAGGTAGAGGAATTGCCTGGGGAGGACGCTACGATAACATTGGCCAGCAGTTTGGACGTTACCGTGCGGCCACTGGATTTAGTATGGATCTGAAGAATCTCGTCTACATTCGCGGTGAGCAACGACCGGGTCGAACAAAGTTTTATGCGCCATCTGGAACCGAACCAGCTCTTGTCGAGACAATTGCGGAACTTCGATCGAATGGCATGATAGTGATTCAAGCACTACCTGGCCAAGTTGGTGGCGCATTAGATTTCGATTGCACGGGGGAGTTAGTGCTAGACGGAAACGAGTGGAAGGTTAAGGAATTGGATAAATAAGTTAGGGTGGCGTCGTGGGTCGGTCAGTCATAATAATCGGTACACAATGGGGCGACGAAGGTAAAGGCAAGGTGGTTGACATGTTGACCGACCGTGTTGATGCTGTTGTCAGATTTCAAGGTGGCCATAACGCAGGGCACACCGTCGTAATTGACGGTGAGAAAACTGTACTCCATTTGATTCCCTCCGGAATTCTGCGTGATAACGTAAGTTGTTTGATTGGGAACGGGGTCGTGGTTTCGCCAGCAGCCTTGATCGAAGAAATAGAAATGCTGGAAAGTAAAGGCGTGCCGGCGCGGGAACGTTTACTGATAAGTGAAGCGTGTCCTTTGATTTTGCCATACCATGTTTCTCTCGATGTCGCTCGGGAGAAGGCCAGCGGGACAAAAGCTATTGGTACGACTGGTCGCGGAATAGGACCAGCGTATGAAGACAAGGCGGCGCGGCGTGCGTTGCGCGTCGCTGATCTTCTCCATCGAGAGCGTTTTGCCTCTAAGCTTGGTGAAGCACTTGACTACCACAACTTTGTTCTTGCGAATTATTATCGTGCGGAACGTCTCGATTTCCAGCGAATCCTCGATGAACATATGGCGTTTGCCGAAATGATAAAAATGATGGTCGCTGATGTTGCTGAAATTATTTATGGTATGCACGAGGCGAATTTAAATATGCTATTTGAAGGTGCGCAAGGCACGCTACTCGATATCGACCACGGTACTTATCCCTACGTAACTTCATCGAATACGACTGCAGGTTTCGGCAGTACGGGAACCGGCAGCGGGCCACGTTGGATGAATTATGTCTTGGGGATTACAAAAGCATATACGACGCGTGTCGGATCGGGACCATTTCCGACAGAATTATTTGATGAGATGGGAGAGCATCTCGCAAGTAAG
>CAYFFH010000225.1:0-5369 GCA_964342175.1 uncultured Enterobacteriaceae bacterium
CGCGCGGATGGAGGAATGTGGTCTAGATCGTACCCATGTCGCACAGATCAAAGAGGCATTTACTGCGCAAGCCTTCATCACGACAGATTTGGATGACAATCAAATTACAGCTTTCCATCCTGGCGCGATGAACTATGCAGCCCAAAATAATGTCGCTGACGTTGACAACGTTTCCATAGGAATAATTGCGCCAGACGGCCGTGATGGGATGGTGCAGCATGCGCAGCAATTCGTTGATATCGGCGTGCCGTTCATTTTCGATCCTGGGCAAGGAATGCCGATGTTCGACTGCGAAGATCTTAAACGTTTCATCGAACAGTCAACTTGGGTCACCGTGAATGACTACGAAGCGGAACTCATGCAGGAACGCACAGGATGGGGTGCAGCCGAGATCGCGCAACGCGTTGATGCACTAGTCGTCACGTGTGGGGGAGAAGGCTCTCGAATTTACGTTAACGACGGCGTCATTGAGATTCCGAACGCGGTCGCGAGTCCGATTCTCGATCCAACGGGTTGTGGCGACGCTTATCGCGCAGGGTTGTTATACGGGCTCATGCATGACTTGGAATGGGAGACGACGGGGCGCATTGCTTCGCTTTGTGGTGCAATAAAAATTGAAAGCGCGGGTACCCAGAACCATTCATTTACGCGCGAATCGTTTGCCACTCGTTATAGCGAGGCATTTGGACAAGTGCTGGATTGGTAATGTAGCGGCTGAAAGCAGTTTGCGGCTGCGAGATTGAATCGCGTCGGTAGATGATTTTATCTAAAGGCCTAGAAAAGGCCGACGATATTGCCGCTTTTATCAACGTCAATGTTTTCAGCCGCAGGTATCTTCGGCAGTCCTGGCATAGTCATCATGTTGCCAGCGATAGCAACGATGAAGCGTGCTCCTGCAGCCAGTCTGACATCGCTAATTTCAACGTTGTGGCCACTGGGAGCGCCGATTAACAAAGGATCGGTGGAGAATGACATTTGAGTCTTTGCGATACACACTGGAAAGTCGCCGTATTGTTTATTTAATTTCTTTATTTCGGCACGAACTCTAGTACTCGCGCTGATCCCACTTGCACCGTAAATTTTCGTCGCGATAGCGTTAATTTTGCTCCAAAGAGAATCGGTGTCTTCGTATACGTATCTATGTGTGCCCGGTTGCTGTTCGATTGTGTCTACGACCGTCCTTGCAAGTTCTTCAGCGCCGGCTCCGCCATTTGCCCAATGTTTTGCAACTACCGCTATACCGCCGAGTGACTCGACTTTGGACCGCAGTAATTTAACTTCAGCATCAGTGTCGTGAGTGAAATGATTGATGGAAACAATCACCGGTAAACCGTAGTGTTCTTTAATATTTGTTAGATGGCGTTGCAGATTTTCCATCCCCTGTTCTACCGCAGAAAGGTTCTCGAAATTAAGCTCGTCTTTGGGAACGCCACCATGGTATTTAAGCGCGCGAACAGTTGCCACTAGTACTACCACTTGCGGTTCGAGGCCAGCCATACGGCACTTGATGTCGATAAATTTCTCTGCACCAAGGTCTGCTCCGAATCCGGCTTCGGTAACGACGTAATCAGCGAGCTTTAAAGCAGTTTTCGTGGCGGTAACGCTATTACAACCATGAGCAATATTGGCGAACGGACCACCGTGGATGAATGCAATATTATTTTCTAAAGTCTGTACGACGTTTGGTTTTATCGCGTCTTTGAGTAACGCAGCCATCGCACCGTGCGCGTTTAGATCCGATGCGGTAATCGGTTCACGCTCACCACGTGTATAAGCGACGACGATATCTCCCAGTCGATCTCGTAGATCATTGAGTGAAGTGGCGAGGCAGAATATAGCCATTACTTCAGACGCGACGGTGATGTCGTAACCGTCCTCACGTGAAAATCCATTGGCCGTCCCCCCGAGCCCAATGACGACATCACGTAAGATTCGATCATTCATATCGATAACGCGCTTCCAGGCGATCAGGCGGGGATCGATATTGAGTGCATTTCCATGATGGATATGATTGTCGATAAGTGCCGATAACAAATTATGCGCGGCTCCTATCGCGTGGAAATCGCCAGTGAAATGTAGATTGATGTCTTCCATCGGAATTACTTGCGCATAGCCTCCCCCAGCGGCTCCACCCTTCATACCGAAACAAGGACCAAGAGATGGTTCACGCAAACAAACAATCGATTTTTTCCCTATGCGGTTTAACCCATCGCTGAGGCCAACGCTGGTTGTCGTTTTGCCCTCGCCGGCAGGGGTCGGACTAACGGCTGTGACTAGGATCAACTTACCGTCAACTTCGTTACGCAAAGAATCAATATGGTTGAGTGAAAGTTTTGCTTTATCGTAACCATAGGGTTCGAGATATTTACCATCGATGCCCAATTTTGTTTTTGCCAATTTCACAATTGGGAGTTTCTTTGCAGCTTGCGCTATTTCGATATCAGACATCTCACACACTCCTAACGGTCTTCTAGTTAAAAATTTGACAAGATATGATCAAACAATATTCGGCCTTTTATCATGCTGCCAAAGGGTTTTCTTTACGTAGATCAGGACGTGTCAGAGGTTGTTCAAAAATTCCGTTTTTATTGTTTTTGTAAAACCACGGGTATTCTAACATCTGTTTGGTAACAGTTTTTTTAGGTTCCAAATGTAAACTAGTGCGGTAAATCGTGTAAAGCTAACGACAGAAACTCAATCCGCTCCGGATC
This sequence comes from uncultured Enterobacteriaceae bacterium, assembly GCA_964342175.1. Taxonomy (GTDB): domain Bacteria; phylum Pseudomonadota; class Gammaproteobacteria; genus UBA11873. The sequence goes on from CAYFFH010000225.1 coordinate 2,712, forward strand.
GTTTCCGTCGACTTATTGAGAACGTGCAAAGTACCTTTCTTCTGCGCGGTAACGCAGAAAACCATCCGGTACTGTTGACGCTTGTGTGTTTCGCCTTGTCCAAAGGCGGAGCGGCGGTTATTGTTTTCTGGTTTTAATGTTCTAATCCGTTTACGCTCCGAGTCGGGACTATCCATGTGATGGAACGGTTGAGAATAGTTCATTGTTCTGGTAGCTTGGAATACGGCATGGGAAGGTTAAACCACAAGATAATTTCCGAACATTCCCGACCTTCGCCCGACCCTGTTTCGCGTGCTTTAGCTGCCGTAATAATTTTCCGATGACGTGTTACGTCTTCACCACTGGGGGGGTTGTATCGTCGTTAGGCAAGGGCATCGCCTCCGCATCGCTTGCCGCAATTCTCGAAGCCCGCGGTCTTGACATCGCAATGATCAAGCTAGATCCCTATATCAATGTCGATCCGGGGACGATGAGTCCATTTCAACATGGCGAGGTGTTCGTTACAGACGATGGCGCAGAGACGGACCTCGACCTAGGTCATTACGAACGCTTTGTAAATTTTCGTACGACCGCAAAAAGTAATTTCACGACCGGACGAATCTACGAGAATGTTATCCGTAAAGAGCGCCAAGGTGAGTATCTAGGTGGCACGGTCCAGGTTATTCCTCATATCACCGATGAGATCATTCGATCTATAAAGGATGGTGCCGGCAACGCCGAAATTGCGATGGTCGAGATCGGTGGCACTGTGGGAGACATCGAATCGCTACCTTTTCTTGAAGCAATCCGTCAGATGCGAGTGGAGTTGGGTCAGAAGAATACATTGTTTATCCATTTGACCCTAGTCCCGTATATCCCTTCCGCAGGCGAAATCAAAACTAAGCCGACGCAACATTCGGTCAAAGAGTTGCGCTCAATTGGCATTCAACCCGATATTTTGTTGTGTCGGGCAGATCGTCCATTACCCGCACCTGAGAAACGTAAAATTGCATTATTTACCAACGTCGAGGAGAGAGCGGTTATTCCCGCCTATGATGCCGATTCGATTTATATGATTCCATCTATGCTGCATGATGAAGGTCTCGATAAAATTGTGATCGAAAAATTTGCGCTTGAGGCGCCAGAAGCGGATCTCAGCGAATGGTTGACAGTAGTCCAAGGATTGCAGAACCCAGTCTGCGAGCTAACGATCGCGATGGTTGGTAAGTACGTCGAGCTTACTGAGTCGTATAAGTCGTTGTCGGAAGCTCTTAGTCACGGTGGGATCCATACGCACGCGCGTGTAAATATTCGTTACGTCGATTCTGAGCAGCTTGAACATGAAGGGACTTCTTGTTTAGATGACGTTGATGCCATTCTGGTCCCAGGTGGTTTCGGCGAGCGTGGAATTGAAGGGAAGATCATAGCGGCTCAGTACGCCCGTGAGTCGAGAATCCCCTACTTAGGGATCTGTTTAGGTATGCAGGTCGCGGTAATCGAGTGTGGGCGAAATTCTGCCAATCTCCGCGGCGCGCATAGTACGGAGTTTGATCCGAACACGCCACACCCCGTTATCGGATTGATTACCGAATGGACTACCAGCGAAGGTACGCTTGAACGACGAAACGAAGACGACAACAAAGGCGGGACGATGCGACTCGGCGGACAACAGTGCAAGGTTGCGCCTAACAGTTTAGTTGCCCGTGCATACGGTACTGAAATTATCACGGAACGCCATCGTCATCGCTACGAATTTAACAATAAATACATGATGGAATTGGAGGCAGCAGGTCTCCGTATCGCTGGGCGCTCAATCGATGGGAATCTGGTCGAGATAATCGAGATCCCAGATCATCCGTGGTTTGTAGGATGTCAGTTTCACCCGGAATTTACTTCGACTCCTCGTGAAGGACACCCACTGTTCAATGCATTTCTTACCGCAGCGCTGAAGTATCAACGATCAACTGACGTTGAGGTCCCTGATGCGGTTGCGTGATTTCAACGTCGGGATCGAACATCAAATTTTCCTCATCGCCGGTCCGTGCGTCGTAGAGGGTGAAGCATTTGTTGTTGATATAGCCGGCCGTTTGCACGAATTGACGCACTCTCTTGGGATCTCATTCGTTTTTAAAGCTTCCTACGATAAGGCCAATCGTACGTCTCACGAGAGTTTTCGGGGAATTGGAATTGAGTCTGGTCTCAAAGCGTTGGATGCGGTTCGCCAACAATTAGGTATTCCGGTTCTCACGGACGTGCATGAAGATTCCCCGTTAAATGAGGTGGCAGCAGTTGTTGACGTGTTGCAGACCCCAGCATTCTTGTGCCGTCAGACCAATTTCATCCAGAACGTTGCACGTCAGCAGCTTCCAGTAAATATAAAAAAGGCGCAGTTTCTCGCTCCGTGGGATATGCAGCATGTCGTTGCCAAAGCTCGTGCAACGGGAAACGACGCGATCATGGTGTGTGAGCGCGGTGCGACATTTGGTTACAATTACTTGGTGTCGGATATGCGCTCCTTAGTCGTGATGCGTGCGACTGGGTGTCCCGTTATATTTGACGCGACGCATTCCGTCCAGACACCGGGGGGGCAGGGCGACGTCTCTGGCGGCCAGCGGGAGTTCGTCCCCGCTTTAGCGCGTGCCGCTGTCGCCACGGGTGTTGCTGGTTTGTTTTTAGAAA
>CAYFFH010000226.1:0-5313 GCA_964342175.1 uncultured Enterobacteriaceae bacterium
CTGGCAAGGCCGCAGCTCCCTGGTTGTGACTGACGAGTTAGGCAATGAAATTGAACAACCCGATGAGGTCCGTACATATTTACTCAGCGGCAGTGGTCACGCCGGACCGCAGATGTTGGCACATGCACCTATGTACTGGAGCCCATCGTTAAATCCCGTCAATGAACTCGATTATTGTGCGCTAGTGCGCGCATTGATCGTCGCGCTCGATGAGTGGGCAACCCAAGGTATCGAACCGCCACCCAGCCACTACCCGAGCGTTACCGATGGCACCTTAGTATCACCCGAAGACTTAAATTTTCCGGATATCCCAGGTGTTACTTATAGCGGTGCTATCAATAGCCTCTCGGATCGCGACTACTCAGTTCAGCCACCAAGTCCCTTGCCCAACCGAGATTATCCATTGCTCGTCCCAACTGTTGATAGTGACGGCAATGAAATCACAGGGATCCGATCACCAGACATCCGCGCTCCGATCGGGACCTACACAGGATGGAATTATCGTGGTCCGAACTACGCCGAGGGCGCTTTGATGATCGTCGGTTCATTTATTCCATTTGCGAAAACGGTAGCCGAGCGCAAAAAATCTGGCGACCCTCGGATATCGCTCGAAGAGCGATATCCAGACAACGTCCGCTACGTCGATGCAGTACGTAAAGCCGCCAATGAACTTTACAATGAACGGCTATTAATAGACGAAGATATTGAACGTTATGTTGCGATTGCCGAGAAGTCGCAAATCGGTAAATAATCCGAAATCAATTTATATTTAGTTAAACACCCTGCCGCTAATATTAACGAATAAGCGGTAAACCTTCAGAGGATGTAACAATGGCTGCAAAGAAAATACGCCGGCTCGTTACGGGCCACGATAGCAACGGCAAATCAAATTTCACCATGGACAGCGACGCGCCGAACGTGCAGATCATGGACGCCATGGGCGGCTTAGCCGTCACCGACCTATGGGAGACTTACGATTCACCCGCAGATAATTCCGGGGATGCAGATAATGCCGACCGTCCTGTCCATCTGGAACCTGGTCCTCGAGGGAATATTTTTCGTATTGTCGAGTTCCCACCTGATTCAGTCTGGAAAGACGACGCCGACGGTGCAGAGGCTTTTGCACAAATGCAAGCAAGTCACGCCGCCGATAGCGAAGGATCGAGTGGCGACCCGGGTATGCATAAGACTAATACAGTCGACTATGCGTTAGTCCTAGATGGTGAAATATGGGCTGTTATGGATACCGACGAGCGATTAATGAAAGCTGGCGACGTCCTCATTCAACGCGGGACAAATCATGCGTGGGCAAATAAAACAGAGACAAATGCTACCGTAATGTTCGTACTTAGCGACGCAATCCCGATATAGCCAGGGGCGATCTCAGCGTGTAGAACAACTACGTTGAGATCGTTTTCTCCGCCTACAAAAGACGCCCCGGGCCATCCGACTTAGCCCATCCTTCGGACAGGGGGACGAAATAAAACATCTCAACGCGCCGGGTGGCGAATTTCCATGCACCATCTTTCTTCACATAGGTGTCGTGTAGTCGTCCTGCGCCTATAAGACTCTCACCCTCCCGGGTACCGCGATTTTCGAGTGAGCAGAAACCTGTAGCACTATCACCATCGATACGGATCATGTGGTTGGTAAAGAAAGGCTTTACTTCAAGCGGCCAGGTCGTGATGTAAAATTCTTTCAGCGCCTGATGGCCCTCGATGATACCTTTCCCTAATGAACTAAAATCGACCGACCCGTTCGTTGTAAACAGGCCAACCAATCGATCGGCATCTTGCAATTCGACCGCGATCCCGTACTCATAGGTCAGCTCCTTGATCATCTCTCGATTCCAAAGCTCTTCCACCATCTCTTCGTGGGTCATATCGTTATCCTTCTATCAAATTTCGGGAGTGCTCGCGGGCGGGCGCCGATGGTGCGTTAATTGTTCAAAAGCATAGGCGAGGGACACTAGGTTCGCTTCATTATAAGGCAAACCCATCATTTCAATCCCAACCGGCAATCCCGCTTGGCTAAACCCCGCAGGCACACTAATCGCAGGCAGCCAACTTTGAGCTGCTATTAACGTGTTCGTTGGATATGTAAAGGTCGTCCATTTTCCAGCATCTAGATCCGCGCGGCTCGGAGATGGAATCTGGGTCGTAGGAAACACTAAGGTAGAGGCGCCAACTTTGGCCATCTCATTGATAATGCTCCGTTGAAAGATCTCGCGTGCCGTGTAGCGCTGATAATATTCCGGATCGCTCAATGGATTCTCCGGACCTTCGACTAACATTTCAAATAACTCGATTGCCGGATGAATCTTACCAGCGTCATAGATGTCCTTTACCTTTTTCATTGGAACCGGACGCGAGCCGAGAAAAGCATCAATGTCATGCCTCGATCGAGTTACGTACAATGAGGTATATTCAACGTAGTAATCGAGGTCCGGGATTTCTACGTCAATCGTTTTAGCCCCAGCACCGCGCATGACTGCTAGCGCTTGCTCCATCAAGGCATTAACTTCGGCCGCTTCGGGATCTGATGGATCGCCAAATGATTGACGCAATACGCCAATCGTTTGGCCTTTAAGTTGTTCTATGTTTAATCGTTCTTGGTAATCTACAGAGCCTGCTATGACGGCAGTTGCTGTAAACGGATCAGCCGGATCGAACCCCACCAACACACCAAGCAACCGAGCTAAATCTTCGACCGTACGACACATCGGACCAGCGGAATCCTGAAACACAACAAGCGGCGACATGCCTGCCCGACTAATGAGGCCCGGTGTCACTTTCAACCCAACGAGATTATCAAACGAGGACGGCAAGCGTATAGATCCACCCGTATCTTCGCCGATACCGATCGCACCGAGATTGGCTGCCACTGCCGCGCCGGTTCCGCCGCTCGAACCACCCGGATCATGAGCGAGATCGTATGGGTTCTTGGTTTCCCCAGCCATTGATGAATAGCCAAACCACGACGTCGCGAAATCAGGCATTGCTGTTTTAGCTAAAATTATTGCGCCGGCGCCACGCAATTTAGCGATGGCGGTCGCGTCCTTTTCCGGCACGTAGCCGTCCATCGCAATGCACCCGAAGGTCGTCATTATCCCCGCAGTCTCTGCCTGATCCTTCACCACAATTGGGATCCCATGTAGTGGACCGCTGAATTCGCCTGTACGTGCGTACGCCGCATCGAGTCGTGCCGCGTCGTCTCGCGCGGAGGCGTTTATCGTGATAATCGAGTTTAAGTTTGGGCCCGCTTGGTCGTAAGCCGCGATACGCGCGAGATAACCGTCGACGAGCTCGACTGCACTTACCTCTCCGCCGCGGATTCCCGTGTGTATATTTGAAATTGTGGTTTCTTCTAATTTAAATGCCATGACAGTCTCCGTGAGTTAGGGGAAGTATTCATTCTGTCCCCGACAACGCTCCAGGGCTTGGACATTATAGGACGAGCTCATCGAAGCTTTCACCCGGTGCGTGCAGTTGGCACTGGATGAAGTGATCATCTCGATATTCGTGACATATAAGGATCCGTGATACGGTGTCGCCACAGGGAGCAAATGACCGAAGAATACGGGGTGCTACAACTGACCGACAATCGTTAGATCGAATTCCAGGGGAACTGAAATGCTCGGGGTAATGCTAATTTTCGTTGGCAGCGTCTTACTCATCAACGGCATGGGCGGCTTGGGCCGAGTCGAGCCGAAATCGATGGCTGTGATGAACTTTATGATCGGTGGACTCGGCGTGGTTATCACGCTCATTCAACTGATGCGTGCTGAAACGCCGATGGATTACTTTGACATCGGTGCGTATCTCTTATTTACATTCACCTATATCTACGTTGCGATTTGTATTTGGCTAGATTTGGATATGCGGGCTTTTGGCTGGTATTGTTTTTTTGTAGCCTGCACCACCATCCCCTATTCACTCATGAGTTTCCAAAGTGGCCAATTGATATTTGGAGTGTTATGGCCGATCTGGGGTGCCATGTGGTTTATGTTTTATCTTACCTATGTCCTGAAGAAGGATCTGGGGAAATTTCTACCCTACTCGGTGATCGCCATCGGCATTGGCACTTGCTGGATCCCAGGCTTATTGATGCTGACTAATAACTGGTAGTGGAGGATCAAACGGAAGCTGACCACTATGATCCTTTCATGGCCGCTAAAGGCGTCCTGGTAGTTATAGTCAATGGAGAAATCGCACTCGAGAATGGTAAGTCAACCGGCGTTTGCGCCGGAAAAATTTTATTAAAACAACGTTAAACTTGGAGTAGAACGATGGAATTTGGAATCACCTTCCCGTCGTACATTCGCGCCTACCACGACGCGAAAATGGCTGAGGACTACGGATTCACTCATGCTTGGTTTTACGATTCGCAAATGTGCTACAGCGATGTCTATGCCAGCATGGCGTTGACCGCTGAGCACACCCGTCACCTTAAGATCGGGCCACTGGTCGCGATCCTCGGGAATCGCATCGCGCCGGTCACAGCACATTCGATCGCAACGATTAACGAACTAGCCCCAGGTCGAGTCATCCTCGGAGTTGGTACGGGATTTACCGGCCGGAATGTCATGGGCATGCCGCCAGCCAAATTAAAAACGATGCGCGATCATATTGAGGTAATCAGAGACCTGCTCAGCGGCGGCGAGGCAACGTATCGTGAAGGCGATAGAGAACGTACCATTAAGTTTCTACATCCTAACGCTGGCTACATCAATGTCGCCGATCCGATTCCAATCCACATGGCCTCGAATGGCCCCAAAGCACTGGAGATGGTCGGTCAACTAGCCGACGGCTGGGTCACAATTGGTCTCAATGGGGAGTACATTTCAAATAGTATCAAACAAATCAAACAAGCGGCGAAAAGCGTTGGCCGCAAGTTAGATTCGGTTTACACGACCAACCTTACTTCTGGTTGCGTACTGCGGCCCGGTGAATCAACGACCTCTCCACGGGTGTTACGGCAAATTGGCCCGTCAGCAATATTACTGTTACATACGAATTGGGATCCAAAGCAAATGCAGATCGGACCGTTCGCGCCTCCCGAGATTGCTCCCCTCGCTAAACGCTACTTCGAGGAGCACATCATGAAGATGAAGACCCCTCTCGAAAAACGCTACCAAGAAATGCATTTAGGTCACCTTGCATTTCTGCGCGAAGGCGAAGATAAATACATCACCGACGAGTTAGTAAAAATTTCTACCTTAACCGGTCCTGCCGGAGAAATTATTGATCGTATCCATATGCTTGAAGACGCCGGCATCACGAATATCGCTTTGAACGTGTGCGGTACCGATGG
>CAYFFH010000227.1:0-5310 GCA_964342175.1 uncultured Enterobacteriaceae bacterium
CGCAACGGATGAGATCGAACTTAACGCAACTCTTGCTGATGTTAATGCAAACCTAGATGTTTCTGGAACTTATACTGGTGGTGGATTGATGACTACTGGTGGTAACATTGTTATTCCTAATGGTGGAAATATAGGTACAGTCTCAGACACAGATTCTATAACAATTGCATCTTCTGGTGAAGTAACTCTTGACCGAAGAAGTACACACACTGCTGGTATCACTATTGCTAATGATGCACAAATAGGTTCTGCTGGTGATGGTGACTCAATGGCAATCAATTCTTCTGGTGTAGTGACTTTTTCACAACGTCCTGTTTTTAATAATGGTGGTATAACAATACCTAATGATGGTCAAATTGGTTCTGTTGGTGACGCTGATGCTCTTACTATTGATTCCAGTGGTAATGTTACTGCATCTCAAAATTTCACAATTACTGGTGACCTTACAGTTAATGGTGGTACGGTTACAAATTCCGCTACTAATACAGTTATAGAAGATGCTCTCATTGAATTAAACACTGGTGCTAGTAGTAACTCAAATGATCTTGGTTTTATTATGGAACGTGGGTCTACTGGTAACAACGCATTTATGGGATGGGATGAAGGTTCAGATATTTTTGCAGTTGGTACAACGACTGCAACAGGTGCTTCTACTGGAAGCATTTCTTATACTCTTGCACCATTTCATGCTTCAACACTAACAGGTACACTACAAACGGCCGCACAAACGAATATTACTTCAGTAGGTACTCTAAGCGCACTTACAGTTGACAATATTCAAATAGATGGAACAAATATTGGTCATACTTCTGACACAGATGCAATAGAAATATCTTCTGGTGGTATTGTTACTTTTAGTCAAAGAGATGTTCATGGTGCTGGTATTACTATTCAAGATGGTGGTCAAATTGGTTCTTCCAGTGATACAGATGCAATTAGTATTGCTGGTGATGGGGTTGTTACTTTTAGTCAGAGAGATGTTCATAGTGGTGGTATTACCGTTTCTGATGGTGGTCAAATTGGTTCTTCCTCTGCCACAAACGCATTTAGTATTGCCGCCTCTGGTGTAACAACATTTAATTTCCGACCAATTTTTAATGTAGGTGGTATTACTCTTGTTAATGATGGTCAAATTGGTTCTGTAGGTGATGCCGATGCGATGGAAATTAATTCTTCTGGTGTTGTAAACTTCAGTCAACGTCCTACATTTTCAAATAGTATAACAATACAAAATGGTGGAGAAATAGGTAGTGCTGGTGATACAGATGCAATGAACATTAATTCTTCTGGTGTGGTTACATTTACCCAGAGAGATATTCATAATTCTGGTATTACTATTGCTAATGGAGGTGAGATTGGTTCTGTTGGTGATGGTGATGCAATGGCAATTGCTTCCGATGGTGTAGTGACCTTTTCACAGATTCCAGTAATGAGTGCTGGTTTGAATGTATCTGGTGGAACAATTACAGGAACGATTGCAACTGCCTCTCAAACAAATATTACTGGTGTAGGTGCATTAAATGCTGGTTCAATTTCTTCTGGATTTGGTAATATTGATACTGGTTCTTCTACTATTACAACCACAGGAAATATAACTGGTGGAACATTAACTTCAAGTGGTAACGTGGTTATTGCAAATGCTGGTAATATTGGTTCTGTTGGTGACACGGATGCTATTGCAATCGCCTCAGATGGTAAAACTACTTTTAGTCAACAAGCAACATTTAGTAACGGTATAAAATTTCCAGATAATGGAACTATTGATACTGCTACAACATCCAATCTAATAACATTGATGGATGACAGTGTTAGAATTCAGAATGCCAGTACAGATGATGCTCAATCTATGTTGCAACTTTATAGCACCGATAGTGGTGGTGTTTCATCACCAGATATGCTTTGGTGGAGAAATAGTTCTTCTCCAGCTGATAATGATTATATTGGTAAAATGATATTTATGGGTCAAAATGATGCTGATCAATCAGTATCATATGCAACTCAGTATGCCCAAATACTTGATGTTACTGATGGAACTGAAGATGGTCGTTTTATATTTTCTGCATTAAGTAATGGTTCTTATGGTTACTGGACAATGGGTAGCACAGGTTCGGGAAGTGGGACTCTTGGTATAACAATACCAAATGGTAGTTATATTGGTTCTGCGTCTGATTATGATGCGATGAGTATCACCTCCTCTGGTATAGTAGAATATACTCAAGGTGTACACTTAACAGGTGATGAGAAAGAATTAAGGTGGTATAATGGTTCTAACTATGTAGGTTTTGCAGCTCATAGTTCTCTTGCTGGAAATCAAATTTGGAAATTACCTACAGCTGATGCATCCTCTAATGGTGATGCGTTAGTTTCCGATGGTTCTGGTAATCTTTCGTTCTCTGCAACAGTTGGTAGTAATGCTAGTACAGTTACTTTGGTCGCAACAAATACCACTGATGCAACACATTATCCTTTATTCTCAGATGCGGCCACAGGTAATGAGAATCCAAGAACAGATACAGGATTTACATATAATCCCTCTACTGGTATTTTAACTTCTACAGGATATGCTGGTACTTTACAAACTGCTGCCCAAACAAATATAACTTCTGTAGGTACTTTATCTGGATTAACTATTGCAGATGGTGGTAATATAGGTTCTGCAAGTGATACAGATGCTCTCTCAATCGCTGCTGATGGTAAGATTACAGTTAAAGAAGATTTTCTTCCAGACGGCGTTGGTGGTGCAGTCCTTGGTAATAATGCTAATGAGTGGGGTGGTTTATTCTTAAAGGAAAGTGCTGTAGTTAATTGGGGTAACGATCAAGATGTTTCTATAACACACGATCCTGATTCTGGACTTAAATTTAAACACACCGATACTGCTGACGATAGTTATTTCACTTTGACTTTACAAACTGGTGATACAGATATTGCAGCTGATGACATTATTAGTAAGATAGATTTCCAAGCACCAAGTGAAGGTGCTGGATCAGATGCAATATTAGTTGCCGCTTCTATTAGTGCGGTATCTGAAGGAGACTTCAGTGCATCAAACAATGCAACAAAATTAGAGTTCTCTACTGGTATATCAGAAGCTGCAACTCCTGCCATGGCACTTAGTTCTACTGGTTCGTTATCATTCCCAAATAAAGAAGGTGGTGATAATCTCCTACTAGATAGTACGAATGGAACAGCAGATGCTGGTGATGATGTTATCTTAAATGGTACAGATGGTAGTTCTAGTAATGCAAATAGTAATATCATCTTTGAAGATGCAGTTGCCCTTACTACACAAACAGACCGCCATATTATGAAGAGGATGATGGGTGAGTTTGGTGAAGAAATGAAGAGTTCGTTCCCAAATAGAATGAGACTTATAGATAGTACTGGTGCAACACTAAGAACATTATATTGTGCTGGAGATAGTGATGGCAGTTAGAAAACCTGTATACATTACCTCAGATAATAATATTCAAGAGATGACTACTGCCGAAGTTACGGAGTGGACAAATCAAGTATGTTATCTTTATGGTACAGATCCTTCTGTTACATTAACCGTATCAACTAGTTCTGCTGGTAACCTAACGGCAATGTCAGATACAAGATTACAAGCTGGTGCAACATCACAGTCTGCAACTGCATTTCCTAATGAGGCAACAACTGCTGAACCTAGTGAAGTTACTGTATCTTTTGACCGTGTTAATAAAGTGAATGCTTCTATATCACCTACAACGGATACAGGAACAACTTGGCCTCTGTATATCAATAGTGATAACGACTTACAGGCAATGACTATTACAGATATTAAAGATACATTTTTACATCCAGCCATAGATAAATTAGTTTCTGGTACTGAAAGTGCTACCACTGCTGGAACTTATACTATCACGACTTCGGCGACTCCCGCTTCAAATTATGCGGTGGTATCTACTGATGCAGTTTTCATAGATACAAGGGCAGATACAAGTGCATATGCAGCGAGTGGTATTCCAGAAACACTTGACCAACCAACTACGGTAACGAGTTATTTCTTACATAGAAGGACAGGAACAGATACTACACCTACAAGAACCCCTGTATTTATTAATGGCAGTAATGATTTACAAACTTATACGGAAGCAACAATAGATGGACTCTTAACAGAATGGATAAGAGAAACTGCTTCTGAATCTTCAGATGGATATCAAATTACTTACACTATAGAAACTTCTGGTTCTGGAAATACTAGAGGAACTTCTATGGTTAATACCAAACTTAATGGTTCTGGTAATTACCAGACTAGACAAGTTGGTGATGATTATAGAGCGCAAGAATTTCCAAACGGCTCGCCCGCTACAATCACTACGTATAATTTACGTATAAATAAAGCATAGGAGATAAAGAATGGCCGTTTTTTCAGATAAAATAATTAATGCATATTATACAAATCCAGAACATAATACTATTTGTATTTTATGGAGTGACGGCAAGGTGGCTCGGGAACATCATCTACCTGTAGACGAAGATGATGACCAATTCAATGATTTTTTGAAAGAGTGGTCATATGAAAGTTTAGAAGAATCTACTAGAGTTAAATTGGATAATGAACGAAATGTTTTTAGAAGTGCATTTGAAAATTATGCTAGAGATAATAATCTTTATGGGTATAGCGAGAATAGTAGTCCCGAACAAAAAGATAAAGAAGAAGTTATTCTATTAAATATTGAAGATTTAATCTTTAATTTTGATCCCAAGGATAATCAACAAAAAGAAGAACTATTTAAACTAAAATTGAAATTCTTTGATCGTGATGAAGTTAAAAATAGTAAAGCAAAAAAGAAGAAAGCAGATCTACGTAAAGCTGAATCACCATTGGAGGCAATATCAATATACCATTCTTTCGTGAAGTAGATGCATTTAGAATCCAATATGTCCGTGAATACAATATTATGTGTGAAATGGGGGAACAAGTATGGTAATGATTACGTTCTTAATTTATTAGAACAATGTAATAAACACTGTACTGCACCTTTTAACTTCTATTGTCTAACAGATAATCCCATCAACGACTTTGATATAAAACTACCCGATAATTGGGATGAATACTATAATCCCAATACGAATAGATTTTGGGCCTATCGTAAATGTTATATGTTTAATGAGAGTCTATTCCCCACTATGAATGGTCAAATGTTCTTGTATCTAGATTTAGATATTCTAATTCAACAGGACTTAGATTATTTCTTTAAATTAAGAATGGATAGACCTTATATTGTTAGAGGGTGGTGGAATGATATTGAAAATTGTCGTAGAAATTTTGGACAAATAAAATCA
>CAYFFH010000228.1:0-5310 GCA_964342175.1 uncultured Enterobacteriaceae bacterium
CTACGCGCGACGTTCGGCCTGCGTTATGAATACACCCACTACGATTATGACAACCTGATCGCAGACGGAACAACCAAGGCTGACGGCACATCATGCGTGAACAATCCTCCCGCGGCTGCAGCAGGAGCAAATGAAGTAGCCTGCCTATTCAGGCGGCCAGCGGACCGAAAAGATGATTTCCATAACGTTAGTCCAAAATTTGGCGCAGTTTACCGGTTCGCTAAAAAAAATAGTCTGTTCGCGAATTGGCATCGCGGCCATCGTGCACCACAGACAACTGATTTATATCGGCTCCAGAACCGGCAGCGCACAGATACAATAAAATCCGAACGAATCGATAGTAAAGAGCTTGGGGCACGTGGCACAAGCTATGGGATCCGCTACGAACTAGTTTTATTTTTAATGAGCAAACAGAATTTCTTCTTTCGCGACACAAACGGACTAAATGTGACCAACGGCAAGACCGACCACCGTGGGATTGAAATTGGACTATTTATACCCTTACTGGATCGCTTTGATATCGCAACAAATTATACGCATGCCCGACACGAGTATCGTAACTTTATTAATGCCAGCGGTATTCTCGCAGGGAACAAGGTTGATACTGCACCGAAAAATATTGCCAATACTCGTTTTGGTTGGAATTTCAACGGCGACGGTCGAGCCGAGATAGAATGGCAGCATATGGGCGCGTACTATGTAGATCCAAATAATGTGAATGACTACAAAGGTCATGATGTGTTTCATCTACGAGTAACTATGCCATTACACAAAAAAGTAAGGTTGTATGCGCGCATTGACAATCTATCAGACGAAGCGTACGCAACTCGGGCCGATTTTGCGTTTGGTTCGTACCGATTCTTTGGTGGCGAAGAACGCTCATTCCATGGCGGCATTACAATATCTTTCTGATCAAAAAAAGGCGTGGCATTATAAATTGCGAACGTAATTGAGCCGCTCTAGAGAATTCTCGAAGGCAACTCGTCGCGTAGCAAACACCGATCTCACCACACGGGATTTCCCTATGACGTTCTAAACAACTTAAAATGCTGATTATGCTGAACCCAACGCCACAAAAAACGTATCTAAAAGACTACACACCCCCACTTTTCCTCATCCCAACAGTCGCACTAAAAATAGAAATCCACGACGACCATACTATCGTCACAAGTGTACTTGCTATCTCGCGAAATCCAGCGTCATCCGATCCCACTGGGCCTCTAATACTCGACGGTGAGGAATTAGAGCTTCTAGAGCTTAAGGTCAATCATCGTATACTTGGGGAAGATGACTACAAACTGGACTTAGAGCATCTCACGATCGCAGACGTCCCAAACACGTTCGAGCTCGAAACTAAAGTCCGGATATTCCCGCAAAACAATACTCAACTGATGGGCCTATACGTATCAAAGGATGGACTTTTCACCCAATGCGAAGCTGAAGGCTTTCGCCGGATCACTTATTTCCTCGATCGTCCCGACGTTATGTCCATCTATACGACAACAATACATGCAGAGAAAGCACACCTACCATTACTATTGTCTAACGGCAATCTCGATGCTGAAAGTGACACGCCCAATGGTAGACATTGGGCGCGTTGGGTCGACCCATTTCCGAAGCCAGCCTATTTATTCGCTATGGTCGCAGCAAAACTCGACCGACTCGAAGACAAGTTCGTCACCGCATCCGGACGCGTCGTCAAATTGTTGATCTTTGTCGAACCCGGCAAACTCGACCAGGCCGGTTTCGCCATGCAAGCACTAAAATCTGCGATGCGATGGGACGAAGAAGTATTTGGCCTGGAGCTCGACCTTAACCAATACATGATAGTCGCTGTCAGCGACTTCAATATGGGTGCGATGGAAAATAAGGGCTTAAACATTTTTAATACCAAGTACGTACTCGCGCGAGCCGATACCGCAACTGATAACGATTTCATGATGCTAGATCGTGTTATAGCGCACGAGTACTTCCATAACTGGACCGGCAATCGGGTAACCTGCCGCGATTGGTTCCAACTAAGCCTCAAAGAAGGACTCACTGTTTTTCGCGACCAACGCTATGGCGAAGATCGCTATTCACCGGCTGTTCAACGGATCCAGGAGGTGCGGGAATTGCGCAGATCGCAATTTCCAGAAGACGCCGGACCTATGGCACACCCAGTACGCCCCAACGAATATATGGAGATCAGTAACTTCTATACTGCAACGATCTATAATAAGGGAGCGGAAATCGTGCGCATGATCCATACTTTACTCGGTTCGGAGAGTTTTCGCGCGGGAATGGATCTGTACTTTGAACGGCACGACGGGCAAGCTGTACGCACTGAGGAGTTTATTAACGCGATGCAGGATGTGTCAAATGTGAAACTCGATCAGTTTCAACGCTGGTATCACCAAGCCGGGACCCCTACAGTTAGAGCTAACGGAACATATAATCCGGCAATCCAACGATACACGGTGAGTTTGACTCAGAGTTGCGCACCGACTCCAGACCAACACGAGAACCTCCCTTTTTATATACCAATAACAGTCGGGTTACTCGACGCAAATGGTAACGATATACCGCTGCATCCTACTGATGGCGGCATCGTCGAGGGCACAAGTTGTGTTCTAGCATTGACTAAACGCGAACAACAATTCCAGTTCGACAATATACCAGAAGCTCCAGTGCCTTCGATTCTTCGAAACTTCTCTTCCCCGGTTATCCTCAAATACCATTACACTGACACAGAATTAGCTCATTTAATGGCACATGATAGCGATCCTTTCAATCGCTGGGAGGCCGGACAACGACTGGCGATGAATATCATTCTCGGAGGAATTGATTCCTATAGAGAAGGGTATAAGCCTGAATTCCCGTCCGAGTTTATAGATTGCGTCGCGCGCATACTTAGCGATGCAGTTGATGATCCTGCATTCGCAGCGGAAGCAATGACCTTACCGGGAGAAGTCCACATTGCCGAACAACTCGATGAAGTTAATCCGGATGCCATCCTCAGCGTTCGTACTGCGTTACGTAAACATATCGCCGACGAATTGGAGCAACCACTTAGACACATATATGAAACATTTGCCATCGACGAGACCAACAGCCCAGACCTGCGCTCGTCAGGGCATCGTGCTCTCCGAAACATCTGTCTTGGCTATCTAATGGAACTAGCAAAGCCGTCGATTATTCAACAATGCGTTCACCAGCTACATAGTGCTAACAATATGACCGAGACGATAGCCGCACTTACCGCGTTGGCAAACTGCGATTGTGTAGAGCGAAAAACTGCAATCGATGGATTCTACGATAAGTGGCGTAATGAATCACTGGTCATTGATAAATGGCTCACCGTGCAGACTACTTCGCGTCTACCCGACACATTCACGCAAGTTCAAGACTTAATGCAGCACGAGGCCTTCGACATCAAAAACCCGAACAAGGTTCGCGCGGTCATTGGTGGGTTCTGCCACGGCAACCACGCAGGTTTCCATGCGGCAGACGGCCGCGGCTACGAGTTCGCTACAGATCAGGTGATTGCGCTCGATCTCATCAACCCGCAAATCGCAGCGCGTTTGGCACGCTCATTTGACCGTTGGCGTAAGTTCGATTTGGAACGCCAACGACACGCTCGTAGCGGGTTGGAACGAATCCGCGCTACCGAAGGGTTATCCAAAGACACCTTTGAAGTGGTGTCTAACGCCCTAGCAGAAAATAACTCAAGCTAATACTCACGTACCGGCCGCGCACGCTGATTATATAGAAGTTTGCGGCGTGCCTCTTTTTCCCCGTCACTGAGCGTGGCCGGATCCTGACTCAGGTCGTTGCCAACCGTCATGCCCGCCTGCACCGCTGGGCGCGCGCTCATTTCTTCGAACCACCGTTTGAAATATTTAAACTCGTCCAGATCCTGTCCTTGGGCCTCCCACATCACCGTCCAGGGGTAACATATCATGTCAGCGATCGTATATTCCTCGCCGGCAACATACGGTCGATTATATAGACGCTGGTTAAGAACACCGTACAGACGGTTCACTTCATCGCTAAAACGGTTAATCGCATAGGATTGATCACTCCCATTCTCCTCAAGGCGAAAGAAATGACCCCATTCACCGGTCTTCGGCCCCTGATTCGCCATCTGCCAAATCACCCACTTATTTACTTCGTACTTACCACGGATGTCCTGCGGCCAAAATCGTCCTTCTCGTTCGGCGATATACATCATTATCGATCCAGACTCGAATACCGAAATTGGATCGCCACCATCCGCAGGATTGTGATCGATCATGGCGGGCATTCGATTGTTCGGGCTAATGTTCAAAAACTTATCGTCAAATTGATCGCCGGCACCGATATTACAAGCTATGAGCTTGTAATTGACGTCACATTCCTCTAGGAGAATCGTGACTTTTTTCCCATTAGGCGTCGGCCAATAAAATAGTTCTATCACTGGGCTACCTCTTGCAATAATTTTGAGAAATTAATTTTAATCTCCAACATCAGCAAAAATGTATTAATCCTGAATTTAGCTATTTTGCCGATCATACCCTCGGCTGTGTCAGGCGTCTCCGATCGCGTCGATCCGTTTGAAAAATTAGACAAATCAGTGAACGTACAGTCGTGATAAATATTGAAATAAGGGTAACTCCATGTTGTATTTTTTATCCCCAACGGCTAACTTTAAGCGTCAATCGAAAACGGAGACGTGACGATGAAAAATTTCGCGATACTGATCGCGCTCCTTATCTCACAAAATATTTTCGCACTTGGATCCAAACCGTATCTAACACTCGAAATGGCGAAAATAATGGCCGATAGCTGTGAAGCAAAAGCAGACAGCGAGGGCTGGCGTAAGGTGAACATCGCAATCTTTGACGATGGCGGAAATCTAAAATTATTTCGACGCCAAGATGGCGCTTTCTTACACAGCATTCAAATCTCCCAATTGAAAGGTCGCACCTCGTCTGGAATACCGCGCTCGACTCGTGACTTGGGCGTGTTTAACTATTCGAAGCCCGAACGACCTTATGGTGTCGAACAGGTCCCAGGCCTCGTGATGTTCCAAGGCGGGCTTCCGATCATGACGGCAAAAGGCATACAGATCGGCGGGATCGGTGTCAGTGGCGCAACTGGCGACCAAGATGAAATTTGTGCCCAGGTTGCGATAGACGCGATCGCCGAAATGCTGAAATAGCAAGTCGAACACAGCGCCGACTAATCAAATTATTCCTTAATGTTTTGGCGCCGGATCGCCTGAACCTATACGCTCCTGAAATTCAGAAGTGGTATTGTCGTGAGGGAATGGCTCATTGGGGACGGGTA
>CAYFFH010000229.1:0-5306 GCA_964342175.1 uncultured Enterobacteriaceae bacterium
TAGCAACAAGAGATCGTCAGGCTACCGATGATAACCATACGGCGCTCGCCTAATGAGGGAACGATGAGTTTTGCAGTGTAGCTGTATATTAGACTGCCAATCCCAAAGCACGCTAGCAGCAGGCCGACCCAGGCGTAGCTAAGACTATACTGCTCGTGCAAAAAAGCGCCAATAAAGGCCCCGCCGGCATAGAAAAAAAACCCCTCGATACTTGCAGTAATTGCAATGTGGCGTGCCTCGCGTTGGCGCAATAGCGCGATATAAGGAATAAACATTTGAAGACCGTGAAGCGGAGTGGGACGCAAAGTTTCTCGGTAGTGATGCGAGTACCGCCATACAAAGTATGTCATGCCGCCGGCGAGAATGCCGAATACGTAGAAGATCGCTCGCCAGCCGAAGGCGTCAGCCATGATCCCGCCGAGGCTACCGCCGACAATTTGACCCAGGATGATTCCGCTTAAATAGCGAGCGATCACCGGTTGCCGGATTTCATACGCGTAATGGTCCGCGATAAAAGCCATCGAAAGTGGGACGATTGCTGCTGTCGCGATACCAGTCATGAAACGGAACGCGGTCAATGTCTCAATACTACTCGCCGCTGCGCAAGCTATTGTTAGGAGGCAGGAGACGCCGAGGGACACTACAATAACGTTGAGCTTACCCAGCCGATCGCCCAGTGGTCCCAAGACTAATTGAAAAAGTCCATAGGGTATTGCGAATGCCGTGACGATAATGCTCGTCGCACCGACTGTGAGTTCAAAGTCTGATGCGATGATAGGCAAGATCGGATCGGTTATACGCATGATAGCGACGATGATGAAAGAAGCAGCACTGAGCCAGAAAATAATTTGTTGCATTGGTTTTAATAAGGCTCGGCGATAATTGATTGGGCTGACAACGGTATTAATCGCGCACGCATCATACTCGACTTTTTTTAATGGAGACGTGTGATCTTCCGAAAATCCTGTTTTTGTCGGAACGAATAATACCCAATAGAGCCATTAATGCATCCCTAGTAATTCTTCTATCTGCAACACAAGAGTGACTTATAGGGAAACTCTTGAGACGACCATATGTGATTCTCCTACCGTCGATACATCCTATGAGAAAGGAATTAACACTTTTCAAAAGATCAGTGAGTGTAAGGGGAACGTCTGGGCCCTTGATTAGGGCCAGATAATACAGCGTTCATCGGCGAGCATTTAAACTCTGGTGTTACGCGGTGTCTTTGTCGAAAAAGTCAAGACACGCGTGTTATTGCACATGAAACCTATACAAATATCGAAGAGTAAAGTAAGTTTTGTGTGCGAAGCTTGTCCTCTCAGTCTGTTGCTATTTGCACGATTAGCGCACCATGTTTTGTTATCGCTGTTATAAATGTCGAGCGAAGTTCGTTCCCCGTACCTTCTCTGCGGTCTATGCCAACATTTTCAAATCTGCAAGTTAGAGTTTCAAGTAGTTAATTAATTTCTAAATGCTGGGACAACATCCTTAGCGAAGATATCCATACTGGAGCGGATATGATGAGCAGCAAGTCCTGCAAAAGCCATGCCGCAAACAAGATGAGTGCAGCGCCCGCGACTTACATAATCGGCGATCATGGCTTTGGCGTCTTCCACGGTCCCGACGATTGCAGGCTCACCGAACATATCAAATTCCTGTTTTGAAATCATGTCGTTAATGCTCGGTAGATTAGCCATACCCTCATCGTGTTCGGTGCCGTCGCTTGCTTCACGAAACCATTTTGCGTAACAAGACGCAGTGTAGTGAAGTGATTCAGCTGCGGTTTCCCATGCTTGTTCGCGACTCTGTGCGACGTGGACCCACCGCAGTTGCGCAGTATTGTATTCTTGGGGGTTACGGCCGGCGGCTTCGAGGCAGGCGTCGTAATGTTCGACAGCGGATGTAGGTCCCGTGACCTGAAAATGAAGCCCCATCTTGGCGGCCCGCTCGATTGCTTTGTCTGCGACCGCTCCCAGCCAAATCGGGGGATGCGGTTTTTGCAATGCTGGAGGGACGATGCGGATCTTATTTAACTTACTGAACTTGCCATCGATACTTACTTCCTCGTCGCCTAATAGACGTTGAATTATCTCAATACCTTCACGTAAGCGTGGACCTCGTTCAGTGGGGGAGATCCCTTGGTCAGCAAATTCTTTGCGGCGGTAGCCAAGGCCGACCCCAAGATCGAAGCGTCCATTCGATAATAGATCTACCGTGGCAGTGTCTTCGGCAACCGTTACCGGATTGTGTAGTGGTAACAAGACCAAGAATGTCCCAATGCGAATACGACTTGTCCGGGTCGCGATGCCAGCGGCAATCGGCAGCAGTGAAGGTGAGTAGCCATCATCCACAAAATGATGTTCCGTGAGCCAGGCATGATCGTACCCCATGGCCTCCGAATCGACGACTAGATCCATATGGTTACGATATAAGTCTTGCCAGGGGACACGGTTAAAATCGGGATTCCGGAAAGACCATAAAAGACCAAATCTAAGATTCATTTGTAGCTCCAAGTGAGGATTATTAAACCGGCACTGCCGAGGAAGAAGTTACACGCACGGGTTCAATTGGGCAAGTCAAGTTATTTAGTGGAAAAAGGCAAGCTTATTGCGGCAAGGTACAAGCAAACAATAATCCAGCAATTTTTCGGCAAGAGACAGCGAGTTGGGTGGTGAGCAGGCGCGAAGGACGGCTCCAATGACAAGAGTCCATGTACGAGTTTATTCTGATTTTTATTAAAATGGTTCTCGGGTCAGCATTTTTCCAATGCGACTAGAAAGAACCTTGGATTGCAGAGGAGTTTTAGGTCTACTCGGACACGGTTATTTTATTGTGGCCTCGATAGCGGACTAGAAGTCACCTCCAATCGCTTACCCGTCCGGCTTTAGTGCGGACGAGAGTACCATCGTGGTAGTCGCGCACGGCTTGCTCAATTTCCTCACGTGAGGTCATTACGAACGGGCCGTACTGGACAATCGGTTCTCCTATCGGTCGACCTGCAACAAAGATAAAACGCAATTCGTCAGTTGCAGAAAGCTCGAACCGTTCGCTGTCGCTTAAGCACGCTAGCGTATGAGTTGAGACGGTTGTATTCGCGATTCTCCCGTTACCTTGATACGGGTATATGAAGGCCGTCATTGATTCCGGCAGTTCGTAGCTGAAATTAGTCCCTGGTAATAACGCAACATCTAAGTAGCGGACATCAGTGTTCGGATCTTCAATGGGACCTTTATAATTACCATAAGATCCTGAGATGACGCGAACCGTAATGCCGTTCTGTTCCACGACAGGGATCGCCGCTACAGAGAATTCTTGATAGTTGGGGTCGCTCATTTTCTCGTTTGCTGGCAGGTTAATCCAAAGCTGAAATCCGCGCATTAGTCCTTCTGTTTGCTGTGGTATCTCAGAATGAATGACGCCGCTCGCAGCTTTCATCCATTGGATGCCGCCCGCCTTGAGGTCACCCTTGTTACCCATGCTGTCCTGATGCAGCATGTGGCCGTCAAGAATATATGTTAGCGTGATAAAGCCGCGATGCGGGTGATCCGGGAAACCGGCGATATATTGATCTGGATCGCTACTGCCGAAATGATCGAGCATGAGAAATGGGTCAAGATTGCGCAGATCGGGTGTGCCGATAGTACGGTGGACAGTTACCCCGGCACCCTCAATCATTGATGTGGCTTGAACGAACTGCTTTACGCGTTTTGTTTGCACGGTTAAGTTTTTTATCAAAATAATTCTAGAGTGGTAGCAGGGTTTCGCAAAGGCTGTTCGTGTCGGGCTACTGGGCTATTTTACGATTTTTTAAATAGGTTCTTTGTTGAGAACGGTCGAGAGATATGCCGTGTACCGATAGCCGATTTGCCTTCAACATTTAGTTTCCCAGGATTGTACTCTCCCGGAAAATTTTATAAATTACTCGAAGACAGTGGCCGCCATTTTACAGGATTCGCTCCCATGACGCGCAGCAATTTTTGATTGTAGGAAGGTAGAACTTGGTTTTTATGGGGTAAAAAATTTCTGTAATGAATCCAAGCAACGATCTAGGCCTCATTTTCAAGTTGTCTTTCTCACATTTCATGCAATCGATGTGATGCTTTTGCAGCAGTCGATGACCCTAGTTCATGTAACACGTTGGGTATGAAGCGCCACTGATCTCAAGTGAGTGCGATGATCCTACTTTTCAACTTGAATCCGTCGATCTCGTCTAGTGATGCCCGATCTACAGCGAAGATTGTGTGGTTCAAGATTTGAACACTATTCATGTAAGCGATGCTGTAGCTTGGGACCATTGCTCTAGACACGCTTGGTTTGTGCTACGCAACTCTGCAGTCGAAGATGTCGAGACCGATAGATTCGAGAAGCTAATTAAAACGCTCGGCGACGAACACGAGGCCGAAGTACTGACGCGGTTCGATATTTTTCGAACCGCAAAATCTGTCGCGCACACCCAAGAGTTAGTTGAGGCGCAGGTGCCTGTAATATATCAACCGAAGTTCTTCGATGCAGAACTTAATTTGGCTGGGGTACCTGATTTTCTGCTATTGGAAGGTAAAAATTATCGTGTAGCTGACGCGAAACTAGCACTTTCCGTGAGCGGTAAAAGGGCGATCAAGGCACAACTATCAACCTATCGACGCTTGGCACGATCCCAGCTGCCTGCCGTAGTATTTCTTGGTGACGGAGAAACTGTTGAAATAGAACCCGAGGACGATGCTATTGGTGAAGCTTTTGTTAGTGAGATGCAGGCGCTACGAGTGGAAGATGTGCAACCTGAAACTCATTACTCGTATACAAAATGCTCGGCGTGTCAATTTCGTTATTCCTGCGTACCGGAATTTAAACAAGCAGATGATATTACTCTAAACCCTGCAATTCAGGCTCGGGCTGCCGAGGGCCTACGTCGAGTAGGGATCAAAACGCTTGCGACGTTAGCCAACATCGAACCCGAGAAGTTACCCGATGTTCCCTACCTAAAAGGGGAGGCGAGGAAAAGACGTGCGGTCCTACAAGCACGTAGCCTCCGATCCGGCGAGGTAATAAAAATTAATGACATTAATCTACCCGCGGGGGACTATCTTCATTTTGATATAGAGAGCGACCCGATGGCACGGGCTGGTCGAGGAGAAGTGTATCTTTGGGGCTTTTTGACCCCAACTTCAAGCGATACTGGTTTCAAGTACGTCTGGAAAGAACGCGATGACGACGCTGACGAGGACGCGTGGTCGCGGTTTCTCGCAATGGTTGATGATTTTTGTGAACAATTTCAGAAACCCTACTTTGTTCATTATTCCAATTAT
>CAYFFH010000230.1:0-5289 GCA_964342175.1 uncultured Enterobacteriaceae bacterium
GTGAGAGATCTTTTTGGTCGCCTAATTAGCATTTGATCGCGCCCATGAAACCGCTACTGCAGTTAGTTTTACTTCGCCACGGCCAAACTTTGTGGAACAAGCAGCATCGTTCGACCGGGTGGTCAGACGTCGGCTTAACTGAATCGGGTGAGCGACAGGCGAGGGCGGCGGGACGAGTGCTTGCGGCCGCCGGGTTCCAATTTGATGCGTTTTACAGTTCGCAGTTGCATCGGGCGAAGGCTACGATGGAAATAGTCAAGCGCGAAATGCGGTGCGATGCTTCTCCGGTCCGAGAGCGTTGGCGTTTAAACGAACGTCACATCGGCGCATTTGAAGGTTTAGGGCCGTTCGCGGCAGTGTCAAAATATGGATTACGACGATTCATACAATGTCAACTCTGCTACGACGTGGTTCCGCCACCGCTTGCACTCGACGACGCACGTTTTCCTGGTAATCAAAAGCGCTTTGCGGGGATAGAGGCAGAAAACTGGCCGCGGGCAGAAAGTATGGAACAAACATGGCGAAGAGTGCGGCCCTTCTGGGAAGATGAGATCGCGCCAGCGCTGAGATCGCGACGTCGCTTGCTAATCGTATCGCATAAAAACACTCTGCGTTTGTTGCTCGAAGCCATTACGGGTAGTCCAGCGTCGTACTCGAATATGTTGTCAATACGCGCTTGTAAGCCGTTAGCCTTTGAGTTGGATGATGATTTGCATCCGCTTCGGGATTACATTGTCAAACGTTCACACAATGATTGAACTTCATCCGTCGATGGTTATCCGTTATCAGTGTTAAACATTACCCGAACCTTTTCGAGATCCTGGAGAAAATCAACCTCCGCCCAATGTAAGCCTTCAATGGATTGTGTTTCGACTAACCCTCGCTCGGCAAGAATTCCGATGGCTTTGAGATACCACCAATTTAAACTGTTTGGTGTGCGCATGACCTGGTTTAGGATTTCAACAAAACGTGCCGGACCGGCGCCTGAAAATCGGATCATGCCGATCGATTCACCGTCTATGCTGCTTTGCTCGATAGATTTTCCGACTTCGATAAGTTTAGTTCCAACAAGGCGGATCTTCATATCGTCCGAGTCGTATTCTAATTTGTGATCTATTGCCATGCATACTGGCGCCTCTGGCGCTTGTAACAAAGTTTCACATACCGCAGGTTCAAACATAGTATCGCCATTAAGCAGAATAAAATCTTCGGTCATTACGTGGCGGGCCATCCAGCAACTCGCAAGATTGTCGGCAACGTTAAAAAACGGGTTGAATACGCAACTTGGTACTTGTTCAGTGCTGGATAGCTCAGACAATGCTGTCTCGACTGCCCCTGCAGCGAAGCCAGTAACCACGGTTATATCTGCTATTCCGCAATGGTTTAGATTCTGAATTTGATGAGCGAGGATGGTTCGATCGCCAATGGTTAAGAGGCACTTTGGTATCGTTTCGGTTAACGGAAGCAGACGCCCCCCTTGCCCTGCACTGAGAATTATTGCTTTCATCTGCTCCTTGGCTGCCTTAGCTGTTGTCAAATTGTCCGCGGTCTCTATCGGTTTTTACGAAAAAATGGTGCGACTTGAATTGAAAATTTGCGACCGTGTATGTTATTGGAAACGGGTGCAACCGTCATCGCTAGGCTTGTTCGCCAGGGTTTAACCAGGACTCAATGCGACCGCCTTGGAGGCGGATTAGTGTAGCCTGAAGTAAACGAATCGAGTGAAAACTTAGCGATAGAATAGTCCACACGGCGACACAAAGGAATCCTATATCCGGTCGCTGGAAAATACATGCTATTGTTAAAATTGCAAGATTGGAATTGCGTCGTGCGGTTATAGTGCGGAAAAAATAATCTACTGGTTGCCATATATGCGTCTCGATCTTGAACGTGAGCACGAACAATCCTTCGAGTAGACGGCCTAACACGTAGCCTACAAGAATCACCCAAAGAGCGGGTGATAATGACGATGCTACGGCCGGCGACGTCATTGGCAGAACGCCAACATACCACCCGTACCACCAAAACGGCGGGTGGATCAGATCGATGCCGTGGTCGTAGATATTTCCCCAGGCCGAGGACGTCACGGTTACTCGAGCAAGTTTACCGTCCACAGTGTCGAGAAAGGTCATAGCCCATGCAACAGGGAGTGCGCTGAGGAAGTGACCTTCGGAGAACAACCACAATGCGAACAGCACTAGGGTAAGGCTCGCCGTGGTGACGTTATTCGGGCTTATCCTGCGCGCGGCGGCCCATCGTGTGACAAGTCGTGCTGGTTTGGGCCACAACCATTTAGTGACGAAATCTGTTGCACCTTTATAAGCTGCGCCAAACGTCTTGGTCTCGAGTTCATGGAGTGGCGTATCCCAATAAGACAACACGAACGGTGTCGCTCGTTTACGCAAATTACTATCGTATTTTGAGCCGAGCGCGTTTGGGTCAAGAAAGTCTAGCCCTATTGTTCTCGGTGATTCTGCCTTAATGTTTTCCGAGCGTAGCGACTCCAACACAGTTCCAAGATTTTCGGAGGGTACGTTTGCTGCCACCGCAACGTCGCCGCCGGTGGTCGTCAACACGGTATTAGAGCGTGTCGCGATCGCGACAACAAGATCTGGGCTGATTAGATAATCAGCCCGGATCGCGACTATCGTTTCCCTGTCGTCCTTGGTTCCGCTTCCGTGAACGTTGACACCGACCTGCGCGAATAAGCGCCTATGACGCTCAGCCGGATCTAGACTCCAAAGTTTGACGTCGCACTCGCCAACAATCAGCAATCGTGGCTTTTTATTTTGGAAATCAATCGAGGATTTGGATCTACCGCTTTTATACACTAAAGTTTCTCAATACATCCGCTAAGCGTTGAATCTAATTGCACACTAGGTAAACACAGGATCCAGCGCGCATTCTAGTTTGATGCGATACTTACTCTAATATACTAACGCGATCGTCGCGCGGATCAGCCGAGTTGATTATAGACCGATACATTATTAGAGAAGTACTCAAACCGTTATTGACAATTTCCGCGGTACTGATAGTTATATTTGTCGGATATAGTTCCGGTCGCTATTTGTCATACGCCGTCGACGGTTTACTCCAGCTCGATACGCTAGTGTCGTTCATATTAATCAAAATGGTGATCGCGCTAGAGGTTTTGCTGCCGATTTCATTATATTTGTCGATTGTACTCGGACTTGGTCGGCTTGAGAGTCACTCCGAAATTGTCGTCGTGCGTGCGAGTGGTATCGGTAATGCGCGAGTGATGATCGTCGTGCTTTGTATTTCCTGTTTATTGGCAATGGTCGTAGCGTGTTTCTCGATATTCGGACGGCCGCTTGCGTATGAGCAAAGTTACTGGCTGAAGGCACAAGCTGAAGCAGAGATAGAACTTGACAAGCTCGAGAGTTCGAATTTTTATGATAGTGAGCGTCGTGAACGAACGATTTTTGTGGAGGATGTTGACAAAGAAGCGGGGCGTTTAAAGCGTATCTTCATTCGGGGCGAACGCAATGGAGTAATTCATATCATCTATGCGCAGTCCGGCCAGCAGGACTTCGATGAGGAAAGTGGGCAACGCTTGTTAGTTTTGTCTGACGCCCACGTCTACTTTCTTGGCCCCCAGGGCTCGACCGATAAGGTAGTGGCGAAATTCAAGCATATGAAACTGCGCCTAAATAATTCAGATTCGACATCTGTTGGATATAAACGTAAGGCAGCTTCCACCTTCCACCTCGCTCGCTCGGACCAACCTTTGGACATAGCGGAATATCAATGGCGCCTATCTACCCCTGTTTCGACGGTGCTCCTCGCCATTCTTGCAGTAATCGTAAGTCGGACGGCACCACGCAGTTCTCGTTATATAAAAATTATTGGTGCGGTGTTGGTTTATGTGATCTATTACAACCTGACGGCGATGGCGAGAGCTTGGGTTGAGGCCGATGTGGTTGGCAAATTCCCCGGGATTTGGTGGGCTCAGTTTGGGTTGGTTATTTTAATTGTAAGTCTAAGCCTGTATCCCAGATGGAGTTTTCGGCGCGCTGCGAATAAAACACCGATCAGGCCCGGTAAGGCGCTTTTCTATCGGTTGATCAGAAACCGGCGAGTAAAATGAAGATCTTAGATCGCTACATTCAGGGGCATTTAACGAAAGGGTTTTTACTCGTACTGTTAGTCTTGGTATCGATATTCAGTTTCTTAGAATTTGTCGAAGAACTCGATAGTGTAAATTTAGGTAAGTACGATGTGATCGATGCGATTATTTTCGTAATTTTAACTGTTCCTGAACGCGCCTTGTGGTTGGTACCTGTCAGCGCTCTTTTGGGCTGTCTTATCGCGTTGAGCGTCCTCGATCATAGTAACG
Source organism: uncultured Enterobacteriaceae bacterium (assembly GCA_964342175.1). Classification (GTDB taxonomy): domain Bacteria; phylum Pseudomonadota; class Gammaproteobacteria; genus UBA11873. The sequence continues at coordinate 4,358 of CAYFFH010000230.1, forward strand.
AACTGCTAGTCATCCGTGCTGCAGGTGTCCCGATTCGAAAGATTCGTCGATCAATACTCAAGGCTACAAGCATATTGTTGTTGATAGTGATTATATTCGCCCAGTTTATAAGCCCAAACTTGGGCGAGCGCGCATGGCGCGATCGCGCGCTGGCCATTGCAGGCGACATTGTCGTCCGCAAAGATAGCGGCACAAACTTTTGGTTTCGTGATGGTCGGCGATTTATCAGTATTCGCGACATGATATTTGGGCGCATTCCCACTGGAATCGAGATCTATGAGTTTAATGAAGGTGGGGAATTGACGCTGTTTACCGAAGCACGTGAGGCGAAGCCAGAAAGCGATGGTCACTGGTTATTAAAAGATGTTATGCGGAAACGCTTTAAGGGTTTTGAGGTCGAGATGGAACAGCACGCCATCCTGAGATGGGATGCGTTTTTGAGCCCGACACAAGGTGCGGTGATTCAACTCGATATCGATACGCTCGCACCCAGTGATCTTTATCTCTACGCGCGTGATCTCCGTTCACGTGGCCAGCGGGCCGATCGCTATGAGCTGGCCTTATGGCGCAAGCTAAATGTGCCGTTTGCAACACTAGCGATGGTATTGCTGTCGATCCCATTTGTGTTCGGTCCCCATGATCGGGGGGGAATCGGCCGTCCGGTATTATTCGGTGCCAGTGTTGGCGTTCTGTTCTACGTGGGTGAACAACTATTTACGCAAATCGGATTGCTTGCTGATATAAAACCAGCATTAACGGCCACCGCGCCTGCGGCTTTCTTGTTAGTCGTCGCCTTGATTTTAATGCGGCGCGTATATTGACAATGGAAACCGATTTTTCCGAGTACTAGGCTACACCATATATGGTTAAATATTGCGCAGTGATTATGGCTGGTAGCCGCGGCGAGTTGGATCCGGTAGCTCGAGCGGCAG
>CAYFFH010000231.1:0-5282 GCA_964342175.1 uncultured Enterobacteriaceae bacterium
TATTTTGATCCATAAATTGTGATAGCTGACTCGAGCCAAAAAACTCTTTAATTACCGCTGAAACGGGCTTCGCATTGATGAGCTCTTGTGGCATATAACCTTCAGATTCGGCCAAGGACAGGCGCTCGCGCACTGCGCGCTCGACCCTCACCAACCCAACGCGGAATTGATTTTCTGCCATTTCGCCAACGCTACGAACGCGGCGATTACCGAGATGGTCAATATCGTCGACAACGCCATTACCATTTCTAATGTCGATCAGTGCCCGTAACACATCCGTAATATCCTCCCGCGATAGCACGCCACTGCCCTCAACTTCATCACGTCCTACGCGTCGGTTGAATTTCATCCGACCGACCGCCGATAGGTCATACCTATCCGATGAAAAAAACAGGTTTTTAAACAAATTTTCCGCTGCATCTTTCGTCGGCGGCTCGCCAGGTCGCATCATGCGATAAATTTCTACCTGTGCCTCAAGCTGATTGGTGGTGGAATCGATCCGTAAGGTATCCGAGATATAGGCTCCACGGTCTAGGTCATTAGCAAAAATCGTCTGAACATCTGTGACTCCAGTTTCGATAAGCTTGTCCAGCAATTCTTCTGTAATTTCATCATTCGCGTTACCTATAATTTCGCCCGATTCTTTATCAACGATTTCGGTAGCCAACACCTTACCAACGACATACGCACGCGGGACCCAAATTTCAGTCATTCCAGCTTCTTCTATCTCGCGAATATGCCGCACGTTAATGCGCCGCTCGGCCTCAACAATTACGTTACCTGCACCGTCGATCAAGTCAAAATCTAAGGTCTCACCTCTAAGTCGATCAGGGACAAGCTTTAGCAATACATCTTCTTCATCCAACCGGAGTTCGTTGCGCTCGAAAAACATCTCCAGGATTTCCTGAGTCGAATATCCAAGTGCGCGTAGTAAAACAGTTGCAGGAATCTTCCGTCGACGGTCGATACGAACATAAACATGGTCTTTGGGGTCGAACTCAAAATCGAGCCAGGATCCGCGGTAGGGAATCACACGAGCCGAAAACAACAACTTTCCTGAGGAGTGAGTTTTGCCTCTATCATGGTCAAAAAAGACACCGGGTGAGCGATGCAGCTGCGAGACGATTACACGTTCGGTTCCATTTATCACAAAAGTCCCGTTCATCGTCATTAATGGCAACTCACCCATATAGACTTCTTGTTCCCGCACATCCTTAACGGCTTTATCGGAACCCGATTCCTTGTCATAGATGATTAGCCGTACAGTAACGCGTAGTGATGCAGCATAAGTTAGCCCCCTGACCTGACATTCCTTGACGTCGAACACCGGCTCGCCCAATCGATACTTGACGTATTCCAGTGCGGCAGTCCCAGAATAACTCTCGATCGGGAAAACTGATTTAAACGCGGCATGAAGGCCGACGTCCTCTAACGCTTCAGTCTTGTCCTGTTGCAGGAATCTGCAATAGGATTCGATTTGCGTTTCAAGTAAATACGGGACATCTAGAGTTTCCGGTCGCTTCCGGAAATCCTTTCTAATTCGCTTCTTTTCGGTATAGGAGTAAGCCATAGTGTTCCTCTAATTACCCAACGGTTTGGAGTTCGGGTAGACAGATAAATTGGATCGTTTACAAAACTCCGGATGCGCCAGGTTCGATAGCGTTAAGCCCTCACACACGGTGAGTGCTCCGCTTATACCCAGTAAAATGATGTTATAGGACCGCAAGTGCGGGAGTTTATTTAAGATCTACTGAGGCCCCGGCTTCTTCAAGTTGTTTTCTTATATCCTCAGCCTCGCCTTTTGGCAGCGCTTCCTTGATCGTCGACGGCGCGCCTTCGACCAATTCCTTCGCGTCCTTCAACCCTAAGCCGGTGATCGATCTCACGGCTTTTATCACCGCAACTTTATTTTCGCCGAAACTCGCCATCACGACTTCAAATTCATCCTGCTCTTCTTCCGCAGCATCTCCGGCATCACCACCGACAATCGCCACCGGTGCCGCGACAGCCGCGGCCGCAGATACACCCCACTTATCTTCCAGGTCAGCCACCAACTCGGTGACTTCTAATATGCTCATATTACTGAGCGTTTCAATAAGATCTTCTTTCGATACAGCCATCTCAGGTTTCTCCTAAAAAGTCGTCGTATTAGTTATGCAATGTTGTTAAGCGGCTTGCTGGTCCCGGAAGGCCGCCACCACACGGACAAATTGTCCAGCAGGTTCTGCCAGCGTGCGCACTAACTGCGTCGTTGGTGCCTGTAGTGTTCCCAATAGTTGTGCACGAGCCTCATCCAGTGTCGGCATATTAACCAATAGTGCCAGATCTTCTGGCGGCCGCACTTCCCCCGCAAACGCGATCGCGGTCGTTACCAAACGGTCATTCGTCTTCGAGAAATCCTGAATTACGCGCGCTCCAGCGCCAGGATCATCGCCGGAAAAAACCAATAGTAAAGGCCCGGTTAACGAATCACTTAGACATTCGAAATCAGTACCTTCAATCGCCCGACGCGCCAAGTTATTTTTGACAACGCGAACGTAAACGCCTTGGGATCGCGCTTGGGCACGCAGAGCCGTCATGTCTGCGACTGAAAGGCCCGAATATTCGGCCGCGATCGCAGTTTGGGCACCCGCTGCCACTTCATTGACTTCGGCAACAACTCGTTTTTTTTGCTCTAAAGTCAGACTCACAATTACTTCTCCTGGTTAGGAACCCCACATCTTTTGTGGAGCCACCTCACGTTGTTTTGGCAGATCCACTGCCGCCATCGATTCGAAAATAAGAAGACCTGCGGTCTCCTTAACTCTCTCGATGCCCAAACCAGGTTTCGACCTGAATGGGAGCACCGTCTACGTAGGTCGCAGTAACTGCGATTACCCCCCCAACATTGCCGGCCTTAAGACGCACAACCCTTTACAGCCAACCGCAATATCGACGAGACCCACGGTCTCTGACGGCTACCGATTTATCCCGGTAGCCCAAAGTCTTGACGACGTATATGCGTCGTCGTATTGAACAATTCACTCAACCGTTAATACCGTCTATCGACGCGCTGTCCACCGCAATGCCTGGCCCCATTGTCGAAGATACAGTAATACCCTGAACGTACACTCCTTTGGCCGTACTAGGCTTTGTTTTGTTGAGATCCACCAACACGGCCTGAAGATTCTCACACAGCGCACCAATATCGAACGATGCCTTGCCGATTGAACAATGGATGATACCGGCCTTATCGGTGCGATAACGAACCTGTCCTGCCTTCGCATTTTTAACCGCCTCAGCGACATCCTTGGTCACCGTCCCAACCTTTGGGTTGGGCATTAAGCCACGCGGCCCAAGAATTTGTCCTAACTGCCCAACAATGCGCATCGACGATGGAGTGGCAATCACTACATCGAAATCCATGTTGCCCTTCTTAATCTCATTAGCCAAATCGTCCATTCCGACTATATCAGCACCTGCCTCAAGCCCAGCCTCGGCTTCATTACCGTCGGCAAATAATGCTACCCTGACATGCTTGCCTGTGCCGTTAGGCAGGACAGTTGCACCGCGAACAACTTGATCAGATTTTTTGGGGTCAACGCCAAGATTCACTGCGACATCTATTGTTTCGTCAAACTTTGTCGTTGTGCAGTCTTTCAAGACCTTCAAGGCTTCGCTCACCGCACGTGGCGCATGGCGATCTCCTACCGTCTCTTCAACAGCACGCATCCGTCTACTCGATTTGGCCATTATTATAGATCCTCTACGTCAAGGCCCATACTGCGAGCCGTACCTGCGATCGTACTCACCGCAGCATCCATATTCGCCGCCGTTAAATCAGGCTCTTTAGCTTTTGCGATTTCCTCGAGCTGAGAACGGCTTACCGTCCCCACTTTCAACGAATTTGGCTCACCACTACCTTTTTCAACCCCCGCAGCTTTTCTCAGTAATACCGCAGCCGGAGGCGTTTTCGTAATGAAGGTAAAACTTTTATCTGCAAAAACCGTAATAACTACGGGAGTTGGTAAGCCCGGCTCCATACTTTGGGTTTTCGCGTTGAAAGCCTTACAAAACTCCATAATGTTAACGCCGTGTTGCCCGAGCGCCGGACCTACGGGTGGACTGGGGTTGGCCTGACCCGCCGCTACCTGCAATTTTATGTAGGCCTCAATTTTCTTTGCCAAAACCTATTCTCCCGGGTTCAAACGCCGTCCAGCTCCCCGTTGTTAAAATATTTAACGGATCAATGTCCGCCTTTGATTAATCTTTCGAAACCTGCCCAAACTCTAATTCAACCGGAGTTGAGCGGCCAAAAATGGACACGGCCACCCTCAATCGGCTCTTCTCGTAGTTGACCTCCTCGACGACTCCATTGAAATCCGTAAAAGGACCATCGTTGACGCGAACAAGCTCACCTGCCTCAAACAAAACCTTCGGCCGCGGTTTTTCAGACCCTTCTTGAATCCGATTCAATATTGTTTGCGCTTCACGTTCAGTAATTGGCGTTGGACTATCGCTTGTGCCGCCAATAAAACCCATTACCTTCGGGCAGTCCTTTACTAGGTGCCACGAATCATCATCCATCTCCATCTCAACCAAAACGTAACCCGGGAAAAATTTTCTATCGCTTTTTCGCTTTTGGCCATCTCGCATTTCGACAACTTCTTCGGTCGGCACCAAAATCTGACCAAATTTGGCAGACATTTTATTTCTCGAAATCCGATCTTCGAGGGATCGCTTCACGAAGTTTTCAAACCCCGAGTAGGCATGCACGACAAACCATTCCATGAAATCTTAATTACCCCTCTGCATGACCTGACTTACGATCCCACCGAGCGCCATATCCAATAACCACAAAAAAATTGCAATAATCACCACCACGACCATTACGACAAGAGTCGTTTGGACCGTCTCTTGGCGAGTAGGCCAAACAACTTTCCGAACCTCAGTCTGTGCCTCTTTGACAAACGATGCAGTTGTGCGTCCCTTTTCCGTCCGGAGTGCAATTGCCACCGAGACTCCAACCGCCATAAGTAAACCACCAACTCGAACAATCTTCGGTACTTCAGCGTAATAATAAAATCCAACAACCGCTCCGATGATGATCATGAGGGCAACTGTGAGCTGCAACGTATCGAAGGTCGAGGTATCGCTCTCCATTTTCGTACTCATAGTATCCGTTATCCCTCGATAACCCGTTACTCAATTCACAGGCCCGCGACACTTACGCAAGTAGCATCAGTAGTGGCAGGCCAGGAGGGAATCGAACCCCCAACCTGCGGTTTTGGAGACCGCCGCTC
>CAYFFH010000232.1:0-5282 GCA_964342175.1 uncultured Enterobacteriaceae bacterium
CCATGGGGTATAACCCTCCGCCACGACGGCTCATCCGCCCAATCAGGCTGATAATCGAAGTCGACACAATGGGATGCGAGGATGGCAGACTGGATCGTCGTCAGATCTTCGGGCGAGGCAATGACGGCAGGCCCCGCTGCGACACGCGACCGTTGCAGGCGGGTGAGCAGATCGAGGTCGTTGTCCAGCCGACGCCTTTCCGCGCTATCGAAGGCAATCTTGATCTTGGAAAGCAACTTCTCAAGCGCTTCGGTGTTGACCGTACCTTCGCGGCGTCCGGCATCAACCACGGACTGAAGTGCAGCAACCTCCGAAGAACTCGGCCTTGCGTAGGCACGTCCCGGGCTGTCCTTGATCCGAAATCGCTTGACCCGACCATCGATTGTTTCTTCGAGATCAAAATGAATCAGAATGACGTTCCGCAAGCGCTCGACTGTTCGCCGGTTGACCTCAAGCAAGGCCGCCATTTCGTCAAGAGTGAGACCTTCGATGCTCTGCGTAAGCACATGCACCAGCTTCATTGTGCGGTCGAGATTGCTAAGGCGCTTGGTCATCGCAGAATGATTTTCCCAAGATCATTTTTCGCGCTTTTATCGAAAATCACGCAATTAGCACATCAATCCGCACATTGGTCTCGCAGAATTTTTTTGGCGATCCGAACTAAAACGGGTTTCGACTTAGCCTAGCTTTCTGTCGCCATTATCAAGCCGTCGGCCATGCGGGTAAGATGATCGCGCCACGCCAGTTTGATCAACCAATCAGCAGGAATGCCATTCTCGCCGACCAGAGCGCCCATTAATTGCCCAGTAATCGCGGCAGTGGTGTCGGCGTCGTCCCCCAAATTGGCCGCGCGAAGGATTACCTCTCGGAAATCACCACCTTGGCCGACGCACCATAACGCTGCCTCAAGCGAGTGCGCGACATAACCGCTACTGCAGATTTCATCGCGAACTTTCCCGCGCCAGGATCCGCGCACGATTGCCGAGATAGGCTCGACAAGATCGAGGTCGGTCGCAGCCCTCATCGCATGTTCCGACGATGCTCCACTGATCGCTTCATAAACGATGACGCTCCACGCCTCGCAGGCATCGAGGCAGGCCCGCGTTGCGTGGGTAGTCGCACTCTGTATCCGCGCAGCATTCCGCATGACAGCAACTCCCGCGGACAAGCCATATATCGCCACGGGAGCCAAGCGCATCAGCGAGCCATTGCCCGCTGCATCGGGCGAGCGGGAGCCGGCTAAGGGATCGCCCGTTTGCTCGAACCGCGCGAGCGCAGATCGCGTCGTAATGCCAATGTCGAAACAGTCACCAGTCGGACTGTACTTGCCCTGCCGCCACCATCGCACGAAGCGCTCCATCAGATCGACCGGATCTAGCGCGCCCCGCTCAGTAATGCTGTTGGCGAGTGCCAAGGCCATGCTGGTGTCGTCGGTCCAGACGCCGGGGGCCAAGCGGAAGGGTCCGCCACCGATCATATCGGTCAACGGCGCACAACTGTCGCGCAACTTGAATTCCAGGGTGGTGCCGACAGCGTCACCCACTGCCAGTCCGAGAAGCGCACCGCGCGCTCTATCCCGAACGCTGTCGTCGATCATGCTGCGAACCCCATTATTTTCCGACCGCATCCTCGCGCCTCTGCCTCGGCACGCAGCCACCTTGCAAGGATGTGCGGGTCGCGTTCGTCCAGCAACTTGCGTCGCGCGTCAATGACCGCGAAATCGCCGGGGGTCTGCCCAAACAAGATAATCGCCTTTGGTAGCGGCAAGCTGAACCAGCTTGAAAATAGCTCAGCTGCCCGCTGCGGGTCGAGAGCGCGGAATTCCGCATGCATTGTAAAGCGCCGCCGGGTCGAGCCGGTCAGCGAGATTCGTGGTCGCTACGAATGGCGCTGCCAAGCCGTCCATCTGGCGCAGCATCTCGTTGACCATGCTGCGCTCCCACCCACGCTGAGCATCGCGGCGATCCGAGAGAAAATCGTCGGCTTCGTCGATCAGCAGCATTGCCCCTGCGCGCGACGCCTCTGCAAAGGCCTGCGCGAGCTGCATTTCCGTCTGGCCGACGAACATACCAAGCAGGTCGGAACCCCGCTTTTCGATAATCTCGATGCCCAGCCGCTCAGCGAGATGGCGAGCGTAGGCGCTTTTTCCCGTTCCACTTGGGCCGGAAAGCAGCAATGACCAGTTTCGGGCAGCCGACGCTGCGAGTCTGGTCGCCAAGCCTCCAAGGTCCTGATCCGCCAATGACAGGTCCGGATCATAAGCCACGGGAAGAGAGAACGGCTCGGGAGGGCGGCCCTGGATTACCGTCACAAGTCCCTCGCCGATCGCCTGGGCGTCCCCGGCGCTCCCGCGCGCCATGCTGGCTCCACGAATGGCGGAGGCGAGAATGGCTGGTGCTGCCGGCAGCGCGGCAAGGCGAGCGAGGTCCTGTTCGGACATGTCGATGCCGACAGCCTTGGCGTGCTTTCCAACGATGTTCCGGCGCACGTGAAGCGGAGGGCGAGGAAATTCGAGCGCGAGGCTCATGCGCCGGATAATCGATTCCTCGAGCATCCTTGGCTCGTTGACGATCCAGATCGTCGGACGCTTGCCATCCTCGATCAGCCGGTTGAGCCACAATTTCGATCGATGCTCGCGGTCGCCGGGGTCTTGCAGCACGAGGATGTCGTCTGCCTCGTCCATAACGACAATCCTGCTGGCATCATTGAGGGTAAGCGCGCGCAGGATCGTAAGATGCGCGATCCGTTCACGCCGTGAGGGTTCGCCTCCACGGTCATCCGAAAGTCCGGCGAAAACTGCTTTGCGACCAAGTCTTGACGCAAGCAGCCGGGCGAACTCGCTTTTGCCGGTTCCGGGCGGACCATACAGCAGGATCGCGACCCCCTCATTACTCGCCATGAGGCGCTTCGCAAGCTCGCGCTGGGGGCCCAGATGATCGAAGTCGCTCCACGTCAACGAGGACGGCGAAGCCGAGGGCATTAGGAGGCTTGGCAGGCTTGAAGGCCCCGATCGGACACCCGCGATGAAGCTTAGCAATGCGTTGGCATTGGTCGATCCGTCATGCGATTGATCGATCAAGCCGGTGCTCCACAACCGCGAGCCTGTCGCCAGCCGCGCCTCCACCCGCGCGGGCGAGAGCCCGCTGGCGAAGGCGATGCGTCCGATACTGCAATTCGAGTTGCGTCCGGGCAGCGCATCAATGAAATTTTCCCAGCATTCGAAAAGCGCGTATCGTGCGACGCTGGCGACGATTGTCTTTTCTATGTCATCGAGCCCGAGCGTTGCGCCCAGCCAAGAAATGCGGCGGTCGAGAGGTGCCGGGCCGGGCTTTTTGAGCAGGGCGTGTTTGTCGGCGAGACTGCGGAGAAGCGGCACGTAGCTCTGTGTCGTCAGCTTATCGAAATCCTCCGGATCGTCCATGACATGATCGGGATCGTCGATATGATCGTGCCAGACCTCGAGCATGTCTTTCCCGCGCCCACGCAACTGGCGCGATGTCATCCGATCGATTGCCGAGCACCAGGCGTGGAGGAATACCCGATGCTCGGCGGCAGTTATGGATGATGCGGCGGCGGAAGCGTAGGAACTATTGCGGCGCCGTCGTGGGCGAAGAGCGGAGTAGATCGTCATGTGATCCGTCTGACGCACGCATACGACAGGAATGGTCGTGGGACATCGGTCCTCGGCACTGCCTCTCTTGCTCCGACTATCTTAGGTGAGCTAACCAATCTGCTTATTGAAAGGGTCACAACATGAATAAGTTTGACGCCGTCGTATCCTCTATTCCTGACGAGTTTCTCGGTCGATCCAGATCAATTTTTTAATCCGCTCCACCGGCATTCGAGGGTCAGCGCGGCGTGCGCATCCTGCAGTGTTGCCATCTGATCCTTGTCCAGGTTTAGCGATCGAATAAACTTTCCCAGAAGGGAGTTTTTTGTGTCTTCGTCTAGCGGACATTTCGCTGACGCTGAGGCTTCGCTAAGTCGTCACCCCTCACCGTGTCCCTGCGCGTCATTCTTCAGCCATCCTTGCAGACGTGCAGGTGTTGTGACGCTTACCCGTTCACACGCCGATTTCGCGGCGCGCGAATTTGCGGTTTTCCGGGGTGGGGGTTCAGGGGGGGCAGATAAAGGGGGCTCGTAGCCTCTCTCCCATGCAAATTTGTTGATGCTGTCTGGAAGCTTCTTGGCCGACCAATTGCTAGAGGACTAAGGTCGCCAGCGCGTCTTCGGCATCGTCGCGCACAAGATGGCCATAATGTTTCTCGATCATCGCGACACTTGTCCCTGACAATTGGGCAACGGTCAGGATCGGCAAGCGCACGCGTACAAGGTCCGTGATTACGCTATGGCGTAAGGTGTAAGCCGACACGGCATCTGGCAAGCTGGCTTCCTTTACAGCATCCTTGATCGGATGCTTCCAAGTATCCTTGTTCCAAGCGGCGCCCGAGTGCCGAGCAAAGACGGGCGCGGTTGGCAATTTGCCCTTCGCCTGAACGGCAAGGAAATTGGCGATCACTTGTGGTAACGAAATCTGCCGCGGGCTGCCGTTCTTGTCCTTGCCAACTGTAAGTGTGCGGGTGCGCTCATCAAAGTCACGTGCGACAAGGCTTGCAAGCGAGCCGGGACGCAATGGCAGGAGACATAGCGCCCTAAGGAACGGCCGCACCTCCGCGCGGGCGGTATCGATCAGTCTCTTGCGCTCAGCCTTGTCCAAATAGAGTTCTCGGCGCTTGTCAGCGCCCTTGAAGGGCTTGAGCGCCTCTTGCCAAGCTGCATCGGTATTGGGGGAGCCGGCCGTGAGAACACGCCCCAGCGCTGCGCGCAATGGCACCATGTCGCGGTTCACTGTCGATTTCGCTCGTTCCTTCCAACGCTTCTCACCTTCCTTGGTCCGGGACAACAAGGCGGGCGCCTTTTCCAGCCGCTTGCGCCAGCTGCGCAAGTGGTGCCGCCGAAGCTTGTCGAGCTTCACCTTGGCGATGGGATCGTCGTAGACATGTCTCCGGAACACACCTTCAGCGATGGAATTGGGCTTTTCCTCCAGATAAGCGAAACAGGCATCCTTCACCGTCTCCATATCACGGGCGAGTTCGCCGCCGGTCTCCACAATTGCCGCCCAGGCCTCAGCATCGGTCTTGGCCTGCTTGAAGACATCATGTCCGGTCAGCGTGCCGTAATCGCCAAGCCGCTTGCGCTTGTTGCGATTGGTGTCCGCGTCGTAGAATCTGGCGAACCACGTGCCGCCGTCGGCCTTCTTCGATGGCCGATAGCCGAGATAG
>CAYFFH010000233.1:0-5274 GCA_964342175.1 uncultured Enterobacteriaceae bacterium
GTCGACGATTTTAATCGCCAATCTCAATGGCCACTGCCGTCGCCTCGCCACCGCCAATACACAGGCTCGCAACACCCCGACTGTGGCCCATATCTTCCATAGCATGCAGCAACGTCACCAAGATACGTGCGCCTGAGGCGCCAATCGGATGACCTAAAGCACATGCGCCACCCCGAACGTTGAGTTTTGAATGAGGAATCTCGAGATCAGACATCGCGGCCATTGCAACCACTGCAAAAGCTTCGTTTATTTCAAACAAACCAACATCGTCGATCGACCACCCTACACGCTCTAGAAGTTTCCGCACCGCCGAAACTGGAGCTGTCGTAAACCAACCCGGCTCCTGTGCGTGCGTTGAATGTCCAACGATCGTTGCTCTTTGATCTAAGCCCATCGCCTTTGCATTAGTCAACGACGTGAGAACTAAGGCCGCGGCTCCATCGGAAATTGAACTTGAGTTTGCAGCCGTTACAGTACCGTCCTTAGCAAAGGCGGGTCGCAATGTAGTGATCCGATCAAGCTTTGCCTTACCCGGCTGTTCATCAGTTTCGATTTCAAATGAACCTTTCCGCGACTCGAAAGTGACCCCCGCGATCTCACGGGAGAAACTTCCATCTGCTACAGCTTGGCGCGCTCGGCTTAACGACTCAATCGCATATTTATCTTGTGCTTCGCGGGTAAACTCGTATTTTCTCGCGCAATCTTCAGCAAAGACACCCATTAGGCGCCCCTTCTCGAACGCGTCCTCGAGTCCGTCGAAAAACATATGATCCAACATTTTGCCATGACCTAGACGCATCCCATCTCGAACTTTCGGCAACAGGTACGGGGAGTTAGTCATACTCTCCATACCTCCGGCGACGACAATGTCGGCGGATCTTGCTTTGATCGCGTCATGGGCAAACATGACCGCTTTCATGCCCGAGCCGCACATTTTGTTAACTGTGGTACATCCAACGGCCGACGGTATCCCAGCTTTTATCGAAGCCTGACGAGCTGGAGCTTGACCTAACCCGGCAGCAAGTACACAACCCATTATCGTTTCGTCCACTGCCTCTGGAGAGACTTTCGCACGCTCGAGCGCTTTTTTGATCGCAACTGCGCCCAGGGATGGAGCTTCCACGGATTCCAAAGCACCTTGCATGCCACCCATCGGAGTTCTGGCTAGGCCTGCTATTACGACTGGGTCGGACATGATTTTGATCCCCTTATTCTAGATTTATGTATAGGTGAGTTTATCACGGGATTTTTAGCGCTTGGCTCGGGAGGGTTTGAATAACTTTATAACAGACAAACCTTCAGAGCTTAAATGCCCCCTTTTCTAGACGATCTACGACAAAGTCTGCGATTGGAGCGGCCGCGGTTGCTGCTGGCGAAGGCGCGTTACAAATGTGCGTTGTGCGCGAGGTACTCTTTATCACAAAGTCTTGAATGAGTCGGCCATCTGAACTGACAGCCTGCGCACGCACGCCGCACTGGGGTGAGGAAAGATCAGATAGCTCAAGTATCGGACAATACTTCCGTATCGCCGCTAAATATGCGCGCTTACTGAATGTCCGGATACACTCGCTAATCCCTGGTAGTGGATACCGCAATAACAATTTCCACAATCCCGGGTAACGTATGATATCCACTAAGTCCTTTGCCGATACTGCGAATTTCCTATACTCCTCACGGTGCAGCGCCAACATCGCGCTAGGCCCAACGGTCATCGAACCATTAATTGTGGGAGTTAAGTGCACCCCTAGAAATGGGAGCGACGGATCTGGTACTGGATATATAAGCCGACTAACGATATCTGCACGCTGCCCTCGCAAACAATAAAAATCGCCCCGAAATGGGACAATCGCGAAGTCAACTGCTAATCCTGCAATCCGCGCCAACCTATCCGATTGTAACCCAGCGCAAACAATCAGGTGCTTACCGGTAACGATGCCCGCAGAGCCTTCGACGCTTACAAAATCTGAGCTTTCTCTAATTCCCATAACCTCTGTATTCATTTTAAACACTGCACCGTAATCGATTAATATTTCGTACATCTTCCGACAGATCTCGATGTAGTCCACGATACCCGTTTCGACAACCTCCAGTGCTGCCATACCTTCGATATTGGGTTCTAATTCGATCAACTCATTCTTTGTTAGAGTGTGACACTCGACACCGTTTCTGCGTGCCCGCTGGAGAAGCTGGCCTAATCGGTGCACTTCCTGTTTATTTGTAGCTACGATTAGCTTTCCGCACTGCTTAAATGGAATCTCATTCGCCCGACAAAAGGCAATCGTTTGTAGAAGTCCCGCCCGGCACAGGCGAGCTTTGAGCGACCCTGGTTCGTAATACACGCCGGCATGGATAACGCCACTATTGTGCCCACTTTGGTGGACCGCAACTTCGACCTCCTTATCGAGAATAGCCAGGCGAGCACGCGGATATCTTTTCTGAAGTCGGGTTGCTGTCGCGAGTCCAATGATCCCCGCACCGACGATTATAAAATCGTAATCTGCCATAGACTGATGGAACTTTTACCGAATTACACCGTTGCGACTTGCTGCTCAATCATCGACCTAAACATTTCAAAATACTCGACCTGTTCGCGACTCGCGACGACACTATTCTGATAAAATATTCGGCCACTCACTCACTAAGCAATCTACAATGACTCACGATTATGCCACAAAGTAACAGCATTACATGGCACAAGAATCTGATAACAAGTGCGGAACGCTCTCAATTGAAAGGACACAAAGGAGTGTTACTTTGGTTCACTGGATTAAGCGCTGCTGGTAAAAGCACGATAGCAAATGCCGTTGAATACAAACTCAATCGCCGTCAAATTCATACTTATTTATTGGACGGCGACAACGTTCGCCATGGTTTGAACAGTAAACTTGGTTTTTCCGTTGAAGATCGCGCAGAAAACATCCGACGTATTGGCGAAGTTGGTAAACTCATGGTTGATGCTGGATTAATTGTGTGTACGGCTTTCATCTCACCGTATCGTCGCGACCGCAACTTAGTTCGGGAAACGATGTCGGCTGGACAATTTATCGAAATTTTCGTGGATGCGTCTCTTGATACCTGCGAGCGCCGCGATCCAAAAGGCCTATATAAGCAAGCTCGCGCTGGGAAACTTCAACACTTTACGGGAATCGACGATCCCTACGAAATACCAGAAAATCCTGAAATCGTTCTGGACTCTAATACATTAGGCATCGAAGCTCTGGCCGATCAGATTATCGAATACTTAACTACAAAAGCGATATTATCTTTAGCGTAAATGGGCTTTTCCACGGTATTTGATTCAGAGTACCTTCCCAGGATTCATTAAACCTTTGGGATCAATCGTCGCTTTGATCTGGCGCATCAACTCAAGCCCCACTGGGTCTCCCAATTTCTGCAACGTGTCACGTTTAAGCTTACCGATCCCGTGTTCAGCACTAAAACTTCCATTGCGGTCCGTTGCCATAGTATGGACAAGATCTGAAATTGCCACAGAATTTCTACGCAGATACGCATCAGATTTTTCGTACTCTGGTGGAATCACATTTAAGTGCAGATTGCCATCGCCAACATGTCCGTAAATTGAAAGCCTACAATTCGGGAAACTAGCCTTCAACGCAGTGGTAGCTTCCTCGGTGTAAGAACAAAGTTCGGCAGTAGGGAGCGACACATCGTGTTTAACCGAACCTCCAATTTGTTTTTCAGCGGCAGGTATCATTTCGCGCAGACTCCAGAACGTAAGACGCTGCTGTTCTGTTTGAGCGATCACCGCGTCTGTGATAACACCGTGCTCAATCGCTTCCATTAACACCTGATCAAATTCCGTATTTAGAGCTGCGTCATCACCAAAGGCGGAAAGTTCAACTAAGGCATGATTATCTTCCTTCGTATCAATTGGATTACGCGAGCCCGGGATAGATCGCAACACCATAGCCAATGCCTCCCTAGATATATATTCGAAAGAAGTAATGCAATCACCCAGCTGCTTGCGTAGCAAGGCTAATACGGTGACGGCGCCAGCGATGTTGCCGATCGACAGCCAGGCCGTGATTCGAGTATTTGGCATCGGATAAAGTCTCATCTTCACCGTCGAGATAATCCCTAAACTACCTTCGGCACCAATGAACAACTGTTTTAAATCGTAACCTGTGTTGTCTTTACGCAAGCCCTTCAAGTCGCTCCAGACGCGTCCATCCGGAAGTACTACCTCAAGCCCGCACACCAACTCACGCGCGGTGCCGTAGCGTAATACCGCGAGCCCCCCCGCATTCGTCGAAACATTTCCTCCCAATTGACAGCTGGTCTCTGAGCCCATACTCAGTGGAAGTAACAGTTGATGTTTAGCTGCGGCTTGTTGAGCGGTCGCAAGCGTGACGCCGGCTTGCGCCGTCATAGTAAAACCATCCTTGTCTATATCAATCACGCGATCCATTCGCGATAGATTGAACAAAACTTCCGTTCCGCTTTCATCTGGCGTCGCACCGCCACAATAACCTGTATTGCCTCCCTGAGGAACAACACCTATACCCGCGTCGACACATAGTCTCACAGCATTCGCAAGCTCAGCCGTGCTTAGAGGTTGAACGATCGCCGCGGCACGACCAACATATAGATTACGCTGATCATTCAGTAACGTTTCAGCGGTAGATAAATCGGTTATAAATCCGTCTTCACCAACTATCAAACGAAGTTGTTTTAAGGTTTCAAGCACAATGTGGCACACACTTAAATAATTAGGACACTGCTAACGAGTCCTCACTCCAAGCTCTCTAATCGTCTCGATCAGCTAGTCCGCGACAATGAAACTTTTCGTCTTAGAAATATATGCGTCACAACTTCCGATATAGTTTTTGGTAGTGACGGGCATCGGAACGCGGGCAAATGCGATCCATTGGATCAGATCTTTACCTTTCCGGATAAGTCCGACCCCTTCGCTAATGAGGTCAGAATCTGCGCCTGAGGTACCGTGGTTCGTCTCAAAGCGCGAAAGAATATTTCCCGTCGCAACAAACTTAGGCCAAACCTCGAAAATAACTGGATCAGTCTTCATAGTTTCAATTTCCCGGTTCGCGGCAATAGCGAATGCACGCAGAAGCTCTCGAGCGCCGCTAAGCGCAGGATTCGATCCTATGACTTCACTGATTTTACCCGCCACTTCATCAATGGCTGCCATCGTTTGAGCGATTTTTATGTAACGCGATTCGTAGTAATCCGCAATCGGTGTAGAGAACACTTTTAATGGTTCACCCCATAATTCGTCAAGGCCCTCCTCACCGC
>CAYFFH010000234.1:0-5240 GCA_964342175.1 uncultured Enterobacteriaceae bacterium
CTCCAGGGGGAGCCCTATGTTATGTACTGCTGGACCGAGGGCGGCTATGGCGCACGCTTTAATGCGGACAACGGTACCTTCATCGCGCTATACGCATCAGGTACACGCAATCAGCCAGTCGAGTTATTCGAGCAACAGTTTCCGCTGACCTGGGAGAAATATGAGTTATGCACAGATTCCGGTGGGCCGGGGGCGCAACGCGGCGGACTTGGTGTAGATCGGGTGTTACGTATGGATGGTAAGAGCGGAAGTGCTTCGGTGATGGGGGACGGCGAAAAACATGCCTCCTGGGGCATATTTGGCGGCAACGCGGGGCGCACCAATCGACTAGTGCGGAATCTCAATTGCGACCGGGAGTTCAACATAGGGATGTTTCGATCGGGTGCACAGATTTCGGAAGGTGACAGCATCGACCTTTGTTCCGGGGGGGGTGGCGGCTATGGCGATCCACTGACACGTGATCCGGGAGCAGTGTTAGAAGACGTGATCGATGGTTATGTGAGTATCGTTGGCGCACTTCGCGATTACGGCGTAGTCATTCGGGAACGCGATTGGGAAGCGTTAGATTACGAGCTTGACCTGAAAGCGACCAATGCCGCGCGATCGATGACCATGGCTAGCCGGAAGAAGACGACCGCTACATAGGCGTGAGCCACGCTTGATGTTACCCTTCGCGACTACAACTCATCGTGTCAAGCCAATTTTGGTAAGCGGCACTCCTTCGCCTGATATTGACAAGAATCAAGTCTGCGCTTTCTACTTGATTATATCTAACCATTTTATCGGTGCAGTATATGCTTAGAACGACCATGTGGTTTGCAATAGGTGCTCTGTTATTTTCGCAACCGCTATTGGCCAACAAACACGCATCAGTTGCGGAAGAATCTAGCCGAAGCTTCGCCGTAGTCGGAGCACATATTACTGGCATCGGAAAAGCTACGCTAATCGTGCGCAACGGGCGCATCGAGGCGATCAATTCTGACACACCGGACAAAGCCATGCGTGTCGTATCGGCGACCGAGCGTTTTATCGCACCCGCCTTCATCGACAGCCACGTCCATTTAGCCTACGCGTACAGTGCGACCGAGCTGGCCCGCGGAGGCATCGCAGGAGCCGTCGATCTATCCGCTCCGATGTCCTTTCTCGAAGCAGATCTCAAACCAATGACCGTGATGCGGGCAGGACCAATGATCACCGCCATTGCGGGTTATCCAACTAAGAGTTGGGGAGCCGATGGATACGGGGTGGAAATTAGTGGAGTAAAGGCTGCTCAGGAAGCGGTTGATCGTCTTTATGCCGCGGGTGCCCGAGTTATTAAAATTCCCGTCGGCGATGCGACGGGTGGCGGCACACTTTCAATGGCCAAAAACCCATCGATCCTCAGCGATGCAGAGATAAAAGCGATAGTCGATCAAGCTCACTCACATGGTATGCGGGTTGCTTCGCATGCACTAAATGATTTTGATGTCTTACGCGCGGCGGCAGCTGGCGTTGACGTGCTCGCTCATACCCCTGTGGAACGGCTGAGCGATCAGACAATCAAAGCATGGTCCGGGCGCGCCCTTATTTCCACCTTGGCGGCATTTCCTGATTCACCCGAACCGGCTAACAATGTTCGCCGTTTACGCGAGGCTGGTACTACCGTGCTGTACGGTACGGATATGGGCTACACCTCCTTTCCCGGGATCAACCCGCAGGAGCTCGACTTGTTGCGCAAGGCAGGTCTTGATAATGCGGCAATCATCGAAGCAGGTACAACGGTACCGGCCGAGTATTGGGGTTTCCAAAACGGTCTTGGTACCTTAGCGATTGGTCATACAGCGAGCTTTTTAATTCTCGACGCAGACCCTAAAAGTGATCCGCTGACGCTTTCTCGACCACTTGCTGTGTATATTGATGGCCGCCTTATTCCTACAAAGGCAGCACACTAAATTAAGTCCGGTGCCGGTATCAAACCTCTAGCTTGAGCAACCTAGCCGCGTTCAACCCACAAACCGCGGCGCGCGCATCGCCATTTAGCTGAGCTACCTTACTCACTAAGCCGAGCGGATCCTCCTCGCCCATGTCATAAGGGTAATCTGTGCCTAGCAGGATGCGATCCGATCCATATTTTTCGATTAAGAACGCGAGTTGGTCCGGCTCGAAAACCAACGTATCGAAATAAAATTTACTGAGATAGCTACTCGGTGCTGACGATATAAATTCCCGGCAGTCGTCGCGTTCATGGTGAGCGTGGTCCATACGACCGGCATAGCTTGGAATGTAACCGCCCCCGTGGGCGACGCAGATTTTGAGGCCTGGATAGCGATCGAGCACGCCACCGAAAATGAGATGGCTGACAGCTAGGGTCGACTCCAAAGGATGACCAATCAAATTGATAAAGTAATGCTCGGTAAAGCGATCGGCGTGACTAAATCCCTCGGGATGGATGAATATAAGGGTATCCAATTCTTCTGCCTTAGCGAAGAATGGTGCGAGCCTTTTTGCAGATAATTCTTCCGCGCCAACGTGAGCGGAGATCTCGACTCCACGCATACCAAGTTCGCCGATACAGCGTTCAAGCTCTACGACGGCCATTTCGGTATTTTGCAAAGGTACCGTGCCCATCGCGACAAATCTATCCGGCTCTTTAGCAACAGTCTCCGCGAGATGATCGTTAAGTTGCCGCGTCACCTCGCGTCCAACATCAGGTTCTGCCCAATAATAATATTGGTAAGGCGGTACAGTGATGGCTTGTATGTCAACACCCATCGCATCCATGTCAACGAGTCGCTCGTCCAACGATTGCATTTTCGGCTGCACATCGATCAGTTGTTTCTCGTTGACTGCTTGGGTTAACGAATTACCAAATGCCAGCGCAACATTGTCGGTGCGCGCGGCTTCCGACGCCATCTTCTTCGTCACCGGATAGCACTCACAGTGGCAGTGGATATCGACCGTAAGTGTTTTCGAGCCACTTGAGGCACGCGGCCGCGCAGGATGATCGATAGCCGCACCATGTGTGTTACAGGTATGAAACATAGTGCTTTTCGACAGTTTCCCCGCGAGCTCTTTCTAGATCAGGTCAATCTTTATGAACTACATCACCCGCCGACAACCCCTCGCCTACTCGGTGCTCCGGTCGCCCGCCGTTAGCTAGCGCGACAATGACGACGATCTCATCTGCTTTGGGCGAACCAGTAACGGATATTTCCATCGCGTCGAAATGCGGAAACGACCAAGCATCATCTTTGTTGTGTAGTGGCACATCGATTGACGCACCGGGGCCTGCAATCTTTTTGGCTGATGGGATAATCGCCGCACCGCCGCCCAGTACTGCGCGTAACGGCTTGCCTAAAGTTGGATGCATTACCGCCGCCGCATGCTCGCGTTCGCCCGCTTCACCAACAATGGCAGCCTTTCCATAGCTTGTCACTTCGGATGGTGCGATGCCGAGTGCCTCGACAGCGCGGCGTCCGAGTTCATCACCCATGGCCGCACCGATTACCTCCAGTTCCCCAAGGTTTTCGCTGTACCGGCCTGCGTACGGATTTTGTATTACCGCCATCGCAGCACAATAGCGCACCGGTGGATTGATTGCGCGGCCTATCTCAATATGAGTTTCGTCGACAATTGTTCGATATCTCCGTACTCGTATCTCAGCCATAGTAGTCTCGCTATATGATAGTGCTCTGGTCGAAAGGGTACGGGCTACCAACACGGACGGCAATGGTCTCCGGAACGTGACGTTTTTGGATGTAGCCTCGTCCATGCCTTGAAATGCCTACTAACTATTGTCTAATTGGGCAAAGTGTTGTTGACAATAGGTCTCGAGACGGTCACTTTTAGTGCTGACTATCAAAAGGAGCTAAGCAGGAATGATCAGCGGTATCGGTAAGTCAGTTCGTCGCAAAGAAGATCAACGCTTCATTACGGGATCGGGCCGCTATAGCGATGACATTTCGCTTCCCAAGCAGTTACATCTTTATGTCTTACGATCTCCGGTCGCGCACGCACGGCTGAAGTCTGTAGACACGACAGCCGCAGCCTCCGCTGAAGGAGTGGTCGCGGTTTACGCAGCGGACGATCTCGAACGCGGCGGCGTTACAGCCATGTTGACCGGCTGGCCTGTTGCAAACAAAGACGGCTCGCCTATGGCAGATCCTCCGCGAGTGGTGCTCGCGACCAACAAACTCGCCTATGTCGGACAGCCAATAGTCGGCGTAATCGCTGAGTCAAGTTTGCTGGCAAAAGATGCAGCGGAATTGATCGAATTCGAATACGAAGAGTTACCCGCCATTGTCGATACGGCTGGGGCCTTAGCGCCAGACGCACCGCAGATCTGGGAAGAGGCTCCAAATAACTTAAGCTTTGACTGGGAGATCGGTGACCAAGCGGCTACGGCGGCGGCGTTCGCTGAAGCGGCGCACGTGGTTGAGATCGACACTATTCAGAATCGCCTAGTACCAAGCGCCATGGAGCCACGTGCCTTGGTATGTCACTACGACGCCGCGAGTGAAGAATACACGATGTATGTCTCACATCAGGCCCCGCATCTCGCCCGCTTTTTCCATGCGCGTTCAAACTTAAACATCCCCGAGCACAAACTAAGAGTTGTTGCACCGGATGTTGGTGGTGGCTTCGGGTCCAAGTCATATCAATACGCCGAAGAAATGGTGGCCCTCTACGCAACGAAACAGCTTGGACGCCCTGTCAAGTGGGTATCCTCACGCAGCGAAGCCTTTTTATCCGATGCGCATGCTCGCGATCACGTCACACACTCTGCGATGGCTCTGGATGAAAACGGTAAGATCCTCGCTGTCAAGTCAAGCGTCATTGCAAACCTTGGTGCTTTCATCTCTTTGTTTGGGGCCGCTATCCCAACGGTGTTTCACGCAACCATGCTGACCGGGGTCTATGCGATCCCGACATGTTACGGCGAAGTCAAAGGCGTACTCACCAACACGGTGCCGACCGACGCCTATCGCGGCGCCGGTCGACCAGAAGCTGCGTATACGATTGAGCGATTGATCGAAACTGCTGCTGCCGAACTAAACATTGATTCGATTGAATTGCGCCGACGAAATTTCATTCCGCCTGATGCGTTTCCCTACACCAC
Organism: uncultured Enterobacteriaceae bacterium; assembly: GCA_964342175.1. Classification (GTDB taxonomy): domain Bacteria; phylum Pseudomonadota; class Gammaproteobacteria; genus UBA11873. The sequence continues at coordinate 5,099 of CAYFFH010000234.1, forward strand.
AGCACTAGGGATGGAATACGATTCCGGTGAATACGCGAAATGCCTCGACCTGACCTTAGCAGCGGCGGACTATACAGGGTGCGAGGAGCGGCGCGCGGAGGCGGCAACTCGAGGCAAACTTCGCGGCATTGGCGTATGTGTC
>CAYFFH010000235.1:0-5237 GCA_964342175.1 uncultured Enterobacteriaceae bacterium
AAATAGAATCTGGGTCACGAACTATCATCGGAGTCATGATAGAAAGTCACCTAAAAGCCGACCGGCAGAATCACCAAGATGGCTCACCTTTGGTCTATGGGCAAAGCATCACCGATGCGTGTCTCGATTGGGAATCTACAGTACCCCTACTCGACCAGCTTGCGGCTAGCGTCCGCATGCGCCGCAGTGTTAACGCTTAAGGCATTTAGTCCACCATTCCTGCGGGTGGCGGCGATCTTCGTGCTTATGGCATTTCATTGCTCGAGCACAAATGCTTCAAACAAAATGCGCATCGCATCGCTGAACCTATGCACGGACTCGATGTTGTTCGAACTCGCTGAGCCATCGCAAATCGCGTCCGTAACTGCATTATCCAAGGATGAAAAATATTCCCACTACAGCGAACTCGCACAACATATCCGAATAAACCGGGGACTCGCAGAAGAAATCATTGTATTGGAGCCCGATCTTGTTTTAGCCGGCAGTTACACTGCTACCGGAACCACTACGCTATTGAGGCAACTCGGGTATCGCGTTCTAACCTTCCAACCAGCCTTAGATATAGATGAGTTTCGTAATTCTTTTCTGCGCCTTGCTGCTGTAATAGGCGCAATCGACAAGGCAAATCAACTACTGACTCAAATGGATAAAGAGATCGCCGAGATAATGAAGCCAGAAACCGAACTGTGGCCCCGCGCGATAATTTACCAGCCAAATGGGTTTTCACCAGGGTTTCAATCGCTAGCTAACGAAATGCTAAATATCGCGGGAATCGCTAATTTAGCTGTGGAGTTTAATATCGAGTACGGAGGCTTCGTACCACTTGAACAACTCGTCGTCGCAAAACCCAATGTAATCATACTTCCCGACCAGATCGAACGCTTTCCAGCTCTCGCTAATATATTTCTTACCCACCCTGCGCTATCTTTTACCAACGCCCAAGAAATAACCCAACCACCCGCGTTGCAAATCAAGCTACCCGAAAAATATTGGTCTTGTGGCGGTACTTTTATTGCTGCTGCTGCGGCTCGTCTTGCGATGCTCGTTTCAGAATAACTCCAGTGCTAAGTGGTTTGGACAGGATGTCAGCAAAAAATTTAGTTGTTGCAGTAGCGACGGGTTTGATATTGGTAACCGCTGGCCTGTTCTTCGGATCGTTATTAGTAGGCCCAGTACCAGTCGGACTCAATGAGATCTGGTCGGCGATTTTAGATAAAGACGAAAGTGCAATCACGACGGTTATCCACGAGATCCGCCTCCCGAGATCGATTCTTGCAATTATCATTGGCGCCTCGCTCGGTATCAGCGGCGCTGCATTACAATCGCTAGTTCGAAATCCGCTAGCAGAACCAGGTATCATTGGCGTCTCGGCACTTAGTGCACTTGGCGCTGTAATTGTTTTTTATTCTGGTTTCGCAAGCGCGCATCCGCTAGCTCTTCCAATTGGTGGCATAGCGGGGGCACTTGTTTCTGTGATCGTTTTATTGGCTCTTGCTGGCCGAGGCCTCAACACCCTAACGTTGATCCTCGCGGGAGTTGCCATTAACAGTCTAGGTGGTGCATTAACTGCTTTAGTGTTAAACCTATCCCCCAATCCATTTGCAGCCTACGAAATATTTTTTTGGCTTATGGGTTCATTAGCCAACCGAAGTTTTGACCATGTCTGGCTAGTGCTGCCGTTTTCCTTAATTGGCTGGCTGTTGATCCTCAGCGCAGCACACGCACTCGATGCCTTCGTGCTGGGAGAGGAAGTTGCTAGCAGCTTAAGCGTGAACATTAAACGCACCCGTTTATTAGTTGTGATTGGTAGCTCCTTGTCCGTCGGCGCCGGTGTGGCTGTTGCCGGAATCATCGGCTTCGTAGGACTTGTCGTACCGCACCTCTTGCGCCCAGTGGTTGGTCACCGGCCAGTAGTTTTGCTGCCACTAAGTGGTTTGGGTGGAGCCTGCCTAACCCTCGCTGCTGATCTTAGCTCTCGAGTCGGCATCGGGCACACAGAACTAATGCTAGGAGTGGTCACATCACTTATCGGCGCACCGTTTTTCTTATATCTAGTGATACGAACCCGGAGTGAGCTAACGTGAGCATACTCACCGCACACGACATCGTCGTTCAACACGGACACCATCGGAGATTAAACGCCGTATGTTTCAATGTAGGGGTCGGAGAATGTGTAGGAATCCTCGGGCCAAATGGTTCTGGTAAAACAACTCTACTGAGAACCCTCCTCGGCCTCCAGTTACCCGACTCGGGCGACGTGTTATTTGAGAGCAAACGGCGTGCTGAAATATCGATGGTGGAATTTTCCAAAGCAGTCGGATACCTTCCTCAAAACGCCATCTTTCATTGGCCGATATTGGTCGAGGAAGCCGTCAAATTAGGGCGACTTCCACATCAAACCTCACTAGCTAGGAAGACGTTTGAAGATCTTGGAGCAATTAATCGGGCTATCGATACAGCCGAAATTCGTGAATTCATCGATCGCCGTGTCGATAAAATTTCGGGGGGCGAGCGTATGCGGGTTCATCTCGCACGATTGCTTGCTGGCGAGCACCGAGTAATCGTCGCCGATGAACCCACAACTTCATTAGACCCGAAATATCAACTGCACTTTCTTGCAGTACTCAAGCGCCAAGCACTACAAGGGACCGCGGTGGTGATATCACTGCACGATCTTTCGCTCGCCGCTCGCTTTTGTGACCGCTTGGTTGTCCTCAACAACGGTGCCGTTGCGGTCGAAGGGACCCCAGATCAGGCTCTGAATGATAGAACGCTGGCAACGGTTTTTGGAGTTCACGCAACGCGGATAAAAACAGCTGCAGGTTTTTCTATCATTCCGACTGGGGCCCTCGACACGATAGAATCAACCGACGACTCTGCGGACAGCATTTAACCGAAGCATAAATCATCTACGAGGCACCTTAAGCGCGTGAGTTAGCACGAGGTACAGTAACACCTTAGATCTACCGAAAACTAACACGCGACCTCAAAAATTATTTACTCAAATACAAGCTGGTTCAACGTTAGTTGAAAACAGCATAGATGAACGACCGTACCACTCAAACTCGGTATTGGTATTTCTCTAACTCCCTATTAAGGTACGATACTAACTATCACAATTTAACTAGCGGAAGACGACGATGGGAAAAACAGAAGAACGACTTGCAGCCCTTGGCCTAAAATTACCTGCACCACTGGCGCTTCCACCAGGTGTTGAACTTACATTTCCATGGGTGCGCGTGCATAAGAATTATGCCTATGTATCGGGCCATGGCCCGCAGAACATAGATGGTTCCCTGGCGGGTCCGTTTGGTAAAGTTGGAGGTGAGGTGTCGCTAAACGATGCACAGAAAGCAGCGCGCCTCGCAACGCTTGCGATGATAGGAAGTCTAAAGCGTGAACTTGGAGAGCTCGACCGGATTTCAGCCTGGTTACGAATCTTCGGGATGGTCAGTTCCGCCCCCGATTTCAAGCAACAACCATTAGTGATTAATGGTTGTACCGATCTTATCGTTGATGTGTTTGGTCCCGAGCGAGGAAATCACGCACGGTCGGCAGTCGGAATGGCTGAGTTACCGTTTGGTTTACCAGTAGAACTCGAGGCCGAAGTCGCGATTGACAGTTAACTTATCGCAACGATCAGGGTTTATACTTCAACAGCAATCGGGATCTTCCCAATGCGGGACTGCCACTCGCGTGGGCCTGTTTTATGCACCGACTCACCATTAGCATCAACCGCGACGGTAACCGGCATGTCTTCGACGACGAATTCTCGGATCGCCTCCATCCCAAGGTCTTCAAAGGCAACCATGCGCGAAGAGCGAACGGCCTTTGATACGAGGTACGCAGCACCACCAATCGCCATGAGATAGACGGCACTATGTTTCTTGATCGCCTCGATTGCATCCGGACCGCGTTCCGCCTTGCCTACCATCCCCAGTAAGCCGGTTTCATTGAGCATCATTTCTGTATATCTATCCATTCTAGTAGCAGTTGTCGGACCCGCTGGACCGACAACCTCATCTCGCACCGCATCGACCGGCCCAACGTAGTAAATAAACCGATTACGAAAGTCGACCCCGTCTGGTAGCGATTCGCCACGAGCTAATATTTCTTCAATTCGCTTGTGGGCGGCATCACGGCCCGTCAACATCCCACCATTCAATAATAATGTTTCACCAGGTCTCCAGCTGGCTACATCTTCACGGGTGATCGTATCTAAGTCGACGCGTCGCGCGGTTGCACCAGCGGACCAACTAATTTTAGGCCAATCCGAAAGTTTGGGTGACGCCAGCTCAGCCATACCGGAGCCATCTAACACAAAATGAATATGACGAGTCGCTGCACAGTTAGGGATCATTGCGATTGGTTTCGAGGCAGCGTGCGTTGGAAAATCTTTGACCTTAACGTCCAGTACGGTGGTGAGGCCACCAAGTCCTTGTGCCCCAATTCCAAGCGCGTTGACCTTTTCATACAATTCGATGCGCAGTTCCTCGATGTTATTCCGGGGGCCACGCACCATTAATTCCTGCATATCGATCGGCTCCATTAGTGCATTCTTCGCCAAGAGCATCGCCTTCTCGGCGGTGCCACCGATACCGATCCCAAGCAGGCCCGGCGGACACCAACCCGCACCCATCGTTGGTACCGTCTCCAAGACCCAATCGACAATACTGTCGTTGGGGTTGAGCATGATGAATTTTGATTTGTTTTCAGACCCGCCACCTTTAGCGGCAACAGTTATATCAACGCTATCGCCAGACACAACACGTGCGTGAATTACTGCTGGCGTGTTGTCCATGGTGTTCAATCGCTGTCCGCTCGGGTCAGATACTATCGAGGCGCGAAGTTTGTTATCGGGATGCAAATATGCAGTGCGAACACCCTCATTAATCATGTCTTCAAGGCTCATGTCTGCCTTCCATTCCACACCCATCCCAACATCGCAGAAAACGGTGACAATCCCGGTGTCTTGACAGATTGGCCGATGCCCCTCCGCGCACATCCGTGAATTAATCAAAATCTGTGCCATCGCATCTTTTGCCGCCGAGGACTGCTCCCGCTCATAGGCGTCCGATAGATTCTTAATGTAATCGGGCGGATGGTAGTAAGAGATGTACTGCAACGCATCTGCCACACTTTGGATAACATCGTCCTGCTCGATTTTAGTCACTGGGAAACCCCACTCATTCCTCTTGGTAACGTAAGAATAAACTACCCGATGAACAGAGGACATA
>CAYFFH010000236.1:0-5196 GCA_964342175.1 uncultured Enterobacteriaceae bacterium
GCGCTCTGCTGTCATGCTAGGTTGAGGATTATATTACCTGCTCCCACTAAGAATTTTTCCGTCTGCATGCCCAACAAAGATCCACTCGCCAATCACTCAATGGCCAGACACCGAGCACTTGAGAGATATAAACAAATAAAAGTCAGGCAGGATGGCTGATAATTATGCGGACTTTTTTCGTCCGTTTGCGTATATAAGTAGGAGATGAATGTCGGCACGAGCTAGAGTCTCATAGATTACTTAGGTAAAAAGTTGTTTGAATTTAGCGAGAGAATTTAAAGCGTTGCTTTTTAGGTAATGAGCCATAGGATGAGCGCGGCGGCCGCGGCGTACCAGGCGCTGAAGTAAAAAGGTTTAGGGATCATCCGCCTCTCACGTTTTGCGCGGCGTTCGTCTCCTAGCGTCGCGTAACGTGATGCAAACATTGGTCCGAAATTTTCGCGGATAAAATCCGGCATGCGCTGTGTCCGAACTTCCATGTCGCCTAACAGATCGTCGATATATTGCGGAACATTCGCACCTATAAAAAAACCTTGTTTGCGATTTGCCATTTCTTTGGCAAGCCATGCGTGGACGTTCTCGATTGTTGTCTCCATTTCTGTCTCTGGCGGCAGTTCGATTACGCCGAGAAAATTTTGTGAAAGCCAGTGAGCCCCAATTTCAGCTGTCAGTTGTGCTGCCACTGATGAGGCATAGCCGATAAACCCCATGCGGGGAAACCTTGGTGGGAGAATATGGCGGTATAAATGAAAGCGACCATCTCGGAGAATATGATTGCGAATTTCGTCTGATAGAAAACCTATATTTTGCTGCCAACCGGTGGCAAAAACGACCAAGTCCGCCGGTAGAAGAGTACCATCTTCCAGTTCTATATGATCGGTGGCGAAACGCTTAATTAAACTTCTTTTGACGGTGGCACGTCCGGTATTTAGTTCGCCGTAAAACTCGCCGCCAACACCGATCTGGTCCAGGCCAACGGGTAACGAATCTGGGGTTAGTTCCGGCGGCATCCCGATTAACTTCTGAAAAACGAAGGAAATAAATTTCCAAAATATTTTAGGTATAGCTTTACCCGGCCCATGGAGAAATTCTTCGATCCCGCGACGGTGGTAGTATGGGAGCAAGCGGCTTGACAACCGAGTTAGTACGAGGAAATCGCCAGGCAGTATTCCTCCAATGAAACGTGGTGCGATCCATTGTGGACGGCGTACCACTAGGGTTGGCATTAAGTCTAATTTCGCTGCCGCGGTCGCGATATCGAGCCCAGATTTTCCACCGCCGATGACGACGGGATGTTCGGACTCTGCGTAAATTTCGGCTGTTACCTCGTGAGATGGGATGATACGTCCGGCAAATTTATCCATCCCGTCATACGATGGTATATGGGGTTCGTGAAAGACTCCATTACAAACCGCCACAAAATCGAACTCAAGCATCTTAATGTCCGTTCGGTCATCCGTGTACGCTACCGTTACCTGAAAGCGCTCTTCGGACTCACCGATGATTTCAATATTTACAACGTGCTGCTTAAATCGAATGTGATCGCGAATATAGAAGTGATCGGCGTAGCTATTTAGGTATGCGCGTACGTCGTGAGCGACTGGGTATGTGTCAACTTCCGCCGGATACGGATAATCACTAAATGCGTAGGTATATTTGCTGTTATTGGTTCGCAGGCCTGGGTAATCTCGCGAGGGTCCCCATGTTCCACCAAGCGTTTCTTCTTTCTCAAACACAACGACGTCAAAACCGTCGTGGAGCATCACTTTTGCGGTTACCAGGCCTGCAATACCAGCACCAAGGATGGCGACTCGCTTCTGTTCACTGCTCGACACCTTACACCTCCGTTAGTGCCATCGACCACTTTCCGGTTCGATAGCGATTATACTGCTCATCTGCACTACAGAGCACGAAAACATCCTTCGTAAATTGGATACTGATGCGACTAATTTTAGACACAAAATTTTCTAATATGTGGTTCAAACCGCTTTTTGCGATTTTTCTGCTTCTCAATGGCTGCGTAGGAGTCGCACCCGGTATTACCCCCATTACGGAATTTGAATTAGAACGCTACCTTGGTAAATGGTACGAAATTGCACGCTTAGATCATTCTTTTGAACGAGGACTCGATAACGTAACGGCAGAGTATTCTCTTCGGTCAGATGGCGGGGTCGCGGTCGTCAACAGGGGATATTCTAGGAAGGATGACGATTGGAAAACAGCAAAAGGGAAAGCATATTTCGTATCAGACGAGAATGTTGCTCACTTAAAGGTGTCGTTTTTTGGTCCATTTTATGGATCTTATGTCATTTTTGAACTTGAACAAAAAGGCTATGATTATGCGTTCGTAACCAGCTACAAAAAATCGTATCTATGGTTATTGTCTCGCAGCCCGCATGTTGACCAAGAAGTTATTGATAATTTTTTACGAACGGCTAAAAAATTCGGCTTCCAAACGAGCGATCTGATATTCGTAGAGCAATACTGACATGTTCTACCTATGAATTAAATAAATTCAGACTAAGAATGGGTAGGCTCATTATTACGGTCGAAAACCAAGGAGGTCACTTCTGTTATACGGATGGGTGGGGAGGCAGAGCTGCCATTTCTGAGTTTGTTATTTATCGACGCGGTTTAGTCGCGTTGGAGAATGCTTCTGACCATCTCTTTGACGCGCCTTAGGTACTGGACTGTGCAAACGAGAATGGATTCGCAGAACAGGACACAGTGTTATATTGGTTTCGTCGCGGTTACCAAAGCCGCGGGGAAGGCGATTTCGTAGTGGTCGTCCACTCTAAAGTTCTCAATACCTGAGATGAGAGCCGCGTGAATTTTTCCACGTGCACGTTCGCTTTGAGCATCGACGATTAATCTCGTTCGTACAGTAGCTTTGTAGATCACATCCACTACATCGGTTGGCTGTTCTCCACGCCAAACTATAGGTATTTTTTTCAGCTGTAGGTCTAGAAACCCTGCATGTTTTAGTGTCAAAAAGGCTTGGTCTCGGTCGGCAAAGCGAAAAAACGGAGGAGCTAAGGGTAGATTTACATCCATGTCGCCGTGTTTTTGGATAGCGTTCATTAAGAAGCCGAAGAAATCGCCACCCTGTTCCGGCCGACACCAGACTGTGTAGGTGTAACGCCCACCTGGTTTCAGTACTCGAAAGGCCTCAGTAATCGCTAGGTCGGGGTAGGCAAGGTGCAATAATCCGAATGCACAAATAACCCCATCAAACTGATTGTCGATGAAACTTAAATTTTCGGCGTCGCCTTCTTGAAAGCGCACATCGGGATATTGTGCTCGGGCACGGTTCACCATAGTGATTGCGAAATCAATTGCATTGATTTTGGCACCTAATCTAGCGGCTCGACCAGATAGATGGCCTGGTCCATGTGCAACTTCTAGTAGATGCTTGCCCCGGATATCACCAAAGCTGTCAAGAATTGGATCTATTGCTTGATTAGTTGTTGGCGTGATGACCTCATATGATGTGGCTCGATCTAGCCAACCGTCGTGTTCAAGATCTTTGAACGTCTTAGTAGCCATCATATCTTCCCTAACCAAGTCATTGTGGGTTCCGGTGTGTAAAACCTCAAGTTCAAGGAGAGTGCGTTCTATTCTATATACTAGATAGAAATAGACGGAGGTGTCGCTGTGTATTTTCTCCCTGGCCTGCATGGAGACACGGAAGAGTAGGTGTCGGTCGATCGACTTAGTTTAGTAGTGAATAGCTTATGCGGCAGGATTACTGGAAAATTTTAGTATCTGTCACGCATTCGGAACGCGATCTAATTGAGGCCCGGGGCACATAACTGCGCCCCGGGTTTGTTATCAACCTGTTTTTTGCAGTCCGTCTAAGAGGGGGCTATAGAGGCCAGTGAGTGCTTCTTTGACTTCCTCATCTGTGGCGCCCTTGGCATTCCAGTTACTGCCCCAACGCGCGATGGTCGAATTGCCAGCATCTTCCAATGTGACGACGGCGCAATAGTTTTCAAACGGCAATGCATCGTTGTAGGTTATCGAATAACCAAACACAGTGTCATCGTGGGCAACATCAAGACGTTCGACTACGCGGCCTCCGTCCTTCATTTTGATATCACGCGATGCGCCAATCCCAGATCCGGCGACTTCACATGATGCGATCATATCTGGCAGTAGTTCTTCCAAGCCTCCGAAACTCATTAGCGCGTCGAAGAGTTTTTTACGAGGTAAATCGACAGTTTTCTCGACTAGTACTTTATACATTTTTAATTCCTTCGTTAATGTGCAATGGTTTATGGCGCGTGATCTTCTCGAACACGCCTAGTTTTTAACTCGATCGGGCACCTACAATGAGTATTATGCCATTACAACCTGTCGAGGGCGAAAATGAAGAAGCATGCTTGGTTGGATGCAGATCCGTGGGAATTAAAATTAAAAACCAACAGCTACAGTTCGATGATGGATTCCTTGATTGCAGTGATCCAAATTAGTTGAATCTGCGGTAGTCTGTTAATAGAAAGAAGTCAGGACATCATCATGCTTGAAAATGCACCAGGACCTACGTCGCACAGTTTCTTCTCGCAGCGACTGCGATTACATTTTGTCGATTGGGGTAATCCAACGGCTCCGCCATTATTATTGGTTCACGGTGGCCGCGATCACTGTCGCAATTGGGATGCGGTTGCACTTGAGTTGCGCGACGAATGGCACGTTATTGCGCCCGATCTGCGAGGACACGGTGACAGCGAGTGGTCAGCAGAAGGCAATTATGGGATGAATGGGTATATCTATGATTTGGCGCAACTAATTTTTCAACAGAATCTTTCGCCAGTTACGATTGTTGCCCACTCACTAGGCGGTAATATTGCGTTGCGTTACACCGGTATATATCCCGAGTCGGTTCGTAGGTTAGTGGCGATTGAAGGGCTTGGATCGCCGCCAACATTGAAAGCTAAGCAAAGTGACCTTGCTTTAGAAGAGCGTATGCGGATCTGGGTTGACGAGCAGCGAGAGTTTTCCGGTCGGATGCCCCGACGTTATAAGACCGTTACCGAAGCGATCGGTCGAATGCAAGACGAGAATAAACACCTATCGCCGGAGCAAGCGCGCCACCTTACCATTCATGGCACTAACCAAAATGAAGATGGAACTTATTCATGGAAGTTTGATAACTATGTGCGCTCGTGGCCACCTTACGATATCCCGGACGAGGAA
>CAYFFH010000237.1:0-5183 GCA_964342175.1 uncultured Enterobacteriaceae bacterium
TAACGTCATAAGCAATGGATGTTCCGTTCGGCAGGCGGCACACCACGACGCCCAGACATTCAATAGGTGCGGTTTCCCGATAATATCGGAGTTTGTTAAAAGCTCCGCCTCATTCGCCAAATCGGGCAGTTCAAACGAGGGCATTGGCTTGTCAATCAAAGGAGAAGGAACGTAACTAGGGTCTAAGCGAAGCCCTATGGCAAGTAATGTGACGAGTACGATAAAAACGCCGAGCGGGATTACATAACGCATCGAAACTTAGGGATCCACGTTCGATGCCTTAATAATGGCTACGGTCCGAACGGTCTTTGGGCTTCTTAATCTAGTGTCGAACATTGCGATAAAACCTCCGCAGGCCATCAACAAGGCGCCTAACCAGATCCAACGCACGAATGGTTTGAAATGCATACGTACACTCCAGGCGTTTCCCTCTAAGGGTTCGCCTAAGGAAACATACAAGTCACGGGTAAATCCGGGTGCAATCCCGGCTTCGGTCATCGGCATATTGCGTACATGATAGAGACGTTTTTCTGGTTTGAGCGTTGTGATGAATCGACCATCGCGACGGAGCTCAAAATTGCCTTCGGTGGATTGGTAGTTTGGACCCGTGTATGTACGCAGACCAACAAATAGAAACTCATAACCTCCAATTTCGGCGCTGTCGCCGGGAGCGAGCCGCTGATGCTCGTCGATACTGTAAAAACTCGTTACCACGACACCGATGATCGTGCAGGCGAATCCTATGTGCGCAATACATTGACCGACAAAGGCACGGGGTAAATTGAATATAATAAACCAAGGGTGTCGTCGCCCATGGCAGCGTTCACGAATCCCGAAAAGTGTCGTCGCGATCACCCACATTGCGAAGCCTATTCCTACACCAGCGGCAATCACTTTTTGTCCTCCAAGCATTACCATCATGATGGCCGTTGCCGCTACGGCGGCGCTAAATGGGTATGCAAGGCGTTGCACTAAACGCTGGGGCGAATCGGACTTCCATCGGGAGAACTGGCCTATGCCAAGAATTGCAATCAGTGGAAGCATTACAGCACTAAAAACGACGTTGAAGTACGGGGGACCGACGGAGATTTTCCCCAAACCTAGGGCCTCAAGTGCCAAGGGATAAAGAGTCCCGAGTAGTACGGTAGCGGTAGCGACGGCCAAAAGTGAGCTGTTCAGTAGCAGGAAAACTTCTCGCGATATTGGCTCGTAATTCCCACCGGCAAATGTCGAAGGGCCACGCCAAGCGTATAAGATAAGTGATCCGCCAATAACCGTGCCAAGTAGAGCGAGTATGAATATACCACGTCCCGGATCGGTCGCGAATGCGTGCACTGATGTGAGTACACCAGAGCGGACGAGAAATGTGCCGAGTAGACTAAGTGCGAAGGTAGCGAGAGCGAGTAGGACGGTCCAGTTTTTAAACGCCCCTCGCTTTTCGGTTACCGCGAGCGAGTGGATTAAGGCTGTACCGAGTAGCCAAGGCATGAATGACGCATTTTCTACCGGATCCCAAAACCACCATCCTCCCCAACCTAGTTCGTAATATGCCCACCAACTGCCGAGCGCGATGCCGAGAGTTAGAAAGATCCACGTTGCGATTGCCCACGGGCGAATCCAACGTGCCGCTTGGGCCGTGATGCGCCCTTGAATGAGTGCAGCGATGGCGAATGCGAAAGCGACCGACGACCCGACATAACCGAGGTATAAGATCGGTGGGTGAATAATTAGACCAGGGTCTTGTAGTAGCGGATTTAAATCGCCGCCGTCGGCAACAGCGGGAATAAGACGATTGAAGGGATTTGAGGTAAATAACATAAAAGACAAAAAGCCAATCGAGACGGCACCTAGTACACTAATAACTAGTGCTGAGAATCTGGGTGGCAGGCCTTCGTCGAATATGGTTACGGCGTAAGTCCAGCCAGATAGGATCAATACCCATAGCAATAATGAGCCTTCATGGGCACCCCATACCGCAGACAAACGGTAGGCTAAGGGTAGAGCGGTGTTCGAATTTTGTGCGACGTATGCGACCGAAAAATCATTAGTGAGAAATGCATGTGTCAAAATAATGAATGCCGCCAAGAGTAAAAAGAATTGAATCCTAGCAGTGGGCGTAGCAAGGGCGATCCAATTTGAATGACCTCGAATTGCGCCGATCAATGGAACTACGGCTTGGACGCATGCAACGGATAGCGCCAGCGATAACATGAAATGTCCGAGTTCAGGGATCACTGTGATCTCTCCGGCGTGGTGTTGGATTTTGCCGCTGCCAGTGCGCTTGCCACCTCTGGCGGCATATAGTTTTCGTCGTGTTTAGCTAACACTTCTGATGCTTCGAAGATACCATCCGAGCGACTTTTCCCGTGCGCAACTATACCCTGACCTTCCCGAAAAAGATCAGGGAGTATCCCTTCGTATTCCACAGTGACTTCATGGACAGTATCAGAAATTGTGAACTCTACGGTCAGACTACGGGGAATTCGTTTGACGCTACCATTTACCACTAGGCCACCCACACGGAATTTTCGTCCTGTAGGTGCTTCACCGGCAATAACGGCGCTCGGTGAATAAAAATACATTAGGTTTTTTTCAAACGCTGTTAGTATTAGCGCCGCCGCGACAGTGGCACCAGTAAGTATGAGTGCGGCCGTGACGAGACGTTTCTTTCTTCTTGGAGTCATCGGAGGAGAAGCCTAGTCTTCGCTATAACCGCGAGCAATTCTATTCAGTAAAGATTTTTCACGGATTCTGGGCAAAATAGCGTTCGCGATCAGGATCACGGCGCTCAAACCGTAAGAACCCCAAACATAGAAAGCGTAGCCACCCATCGCAAAAAATTCAGTTCCCATTATACGGATCCCATTTCTAGTGCACGTTGCTTTACCCACGTCGTGTTGCGCTCAAGTTCAAGGATCTCGCAGCGGGTCCTGATAAGTACGACGGTGCAGAAGTAAAAAGTATAGGCGAGGCCCATTACCAAGAGAGGGATGAGCATCGAGGTGTCGATGGAGGGAGAGTCGAATTTTGTTACAGTTGGTCCCTGGTGCAAAGTGTTCCACCATTCTACCGAATAGTGAATGATGGGTATATTCACGGTCCCAACTAATGCCAGTATCGCACCCGCCCGCGCTGCTATTCGACGATCTTCGATCGCTCCCTGCAGCGCGATATAGCCGAGGTATAAAAACAGTAGTATTAATTCCGACGTCAGTCTTGCATCCCAAACCCAATAGGTGCCCCACATCGGTTTACCCCAAAGTGACCCTGTCGCAAGCGCCAGAAAAGTGAACCAAGCCCCTATTGGCGCGCACGCGCGAGCAATCATATCGCCTAGTTTTACATGCCAGACCAAGCCGAGTGTGCCGGCGCTGACCATGACCATGTAGATAAATAGTGACATCCATGCACTTGGAACGTGCACATAAATAATGCGGAAGCTCTCACCTTGTTGGTAGTCGGGAGGTGCATGGATGAGACCACCGGCAAGCCCTACTGCAAATAAAACCGCACTGGCTGCCCCCAGCCATGGTGTTGCGGCCAACGACCAAGAATAAAAATTCATCGGTGAGGCATATCTATGTAGCCAATTAAAATCCATTTTTTAGCGCATCTCCCACCATGGGACCCTGAAATTGTGACAAGTGTAGCTTTTGAGGACTAAGGAATTAGCAGTAGGAGGGAAGAGTATCTTCATAATTACGGCACACTATAACTGCAAATGCATCTAGTGCAGTTAGATTTCAACCGCGCTAAATACATGACTTCAAGTTCCGCTAAGACGAATACGTAGCGCTGCTGCTGCACCAAGCGGGGCGAGGGTGACGGACAAAAATGCGAGACCAGCGAGGAAAAATAGTTCAGCATCGATAGATAATCCAAGTGCCGCGTTCGTAACTGCTGCCATACCAAAAATCAGTGTTGGCATGTATAACGGGAGGATAATTAAACTCAACAATAAAGCACCGCCGCGGAGTCCTACGGTTAGCGCGCTTGCGACTGCACCAACTAGGCTCAGCACCGGGGAGCCGAGTAATAAGCTCAATCCTAACGCCGATAAGACATCGGTGTTGAGTCCAAGTATTGCACCCATGATTACCGCCATTAAAATCTGCGGGCAAGCATTAGCGAGCCAATGGGCGCTGATTTTGGCTCCAACGAGTGCCGATAGCGGCGTCGGGCTCAAAATCATAAGTTCGATAGTACCGTCCTGGTAATCACTTAAAAACATACGCTCGAGATTGATTGTCGTTGCGAGCAAAATGGCAATCCAAACGCCCGCGGGAGCTATCGCCAGGAATACTCCTTTGTCTGGACCGACCGCTAGCCCCAGCAGAGCGATCACAATAACAAAGAAAAGCAGTGGTTGGACAAAATCCTGCGAGCGTCTCACAGAACGTCGCAGGTCACGCATTATAACCGCCGTTAATGCCGTGTTCACTGATCTCAGCATAGGTCTAAATCCACAGTCTTAGTGGGAATTGAGCCTAATGACATCAGTTGATGAGTTGCGATGATGCTTATCCCGCCACGACCAGAGTGTTCAGCGATAAGTGTCTCTGCAATGGAGCGCCCAGACGGGTCCAAGGCATTAAACGGCTCATCCAGTAACCATAATGGTGCGTTACTGACTAGAAGCCGGGCTAGTGCTGTCCGTTGATTTTGGCCTGCCGATAAATAACGGGTGGGTGTCTTGGCGACATGTGTTAGCTGGACTCGTTCGAGAGCATTCTGGCACGCGGTTTCGGACCTTTGGGAGTCCAGCTCGTTGGCGAAACGGAGGTTTTCCAATGGTGTGAGTTCCTCAGAGACGCCCCGACGGTGACCTATATAGCCGACTTTATGGCGAAATGTGTCGGTGTCCCCGGGATATTGGCTGCCGTTCCAGGTCATGCGGCCAGCGATTGGTTGTGCGAATCCGCACAGCATCCTAAGTAGGCTCGTCTTCCCACTACCGTTTTGGCCTTTGAGATGAACGACATCCGCCGACCGCGCGCCGAAGGTTAGTCCGGCGAAGATCGTTTTTTCTGCCAGAATACAGGTGAGCCCTGTAACTTCTAATTGGTTAAAATCCTGATGCAATTGGTTCCGGTCTTGGAAGTCGAGAAGTTCCTAAATTCTAGGCTATGGGCTTTGCAGCACGCTCATAATGATCTAATCAATCTAGAACTAGTTTCCCGCCG
>CAYFFH010000238.1:0-5160 GCA_964342175.1 uncultured Enterobacteriaceae bacterium
CGGTCGTAACACCAATTAAAGGCAGCGATCTTGAACAGCTCATCTCTGATTTAAAGGATCTCGATGTAGAGGCGGTCGCCGTATGTTTCCTCTTCGCATTCGTCGAACCAGCTCACGAAATCGAGACCGGTAAAGCTATTACCGCAGCACTCCCGAATGTCCGAGTGTCACTCTCTCATCAAGTGCTACCGCTCTATCGGGAGTATGAAAGAACTGCAACAACGGTCGTAAACGCCGCGGCGCAGCCAGTGATGACAGCGTACCTGGCAGACGTTTTCAATGCACTGCGATCTCAGCAATTAGGCGGCGAGTTCTTCGTGATGCAATCGAACGGCGGGCTCGCGACCCCATCCGAGGCTACTAACAGGCCGGTATTCTCGCTTTTCTCGGGTCCAGCCGGAGGAGTTGTATCTGCCGCAGAATTCGGATCTCAACATGACATAAAGAATCTAATAAGCCTCGATATGGGCGGTACAAGTAGCGACGTTGCAGCCGTTACTCAAGGCAAACCAGATCGGGTGATTGGTATCGAGATCGGCGGCTACCCAATTGCAGTGCCATCACTCGACATCGTTTCGATCGGGGCCGGCGGCGGCAGCATTGCCTGGATCGATAATGGAGGGGCACTGCAGGTAGGGCCACAGTCAGCTGGTGCCGATCCGGGACCGGCATGTTACGGTAATGGTGGTAATGACCCAACCGTAACCGATGCCGCGGTTGTGCTAAATCGATACAGTCCTGATTCTGCACTCGGCGGTACACTGCGAGTTCTTCCAGACCTAGCAAACGCAGCAATTGCAAAACTAGCGAAAAAATTAGGGATGCAAATCGACGATACCGCCTGGGGTATCCTGAGACTCGTCAACGCTAACATGGCCAATGCAGTCCGCGAAGTCTCGGTTGAACGTGGGCGTGACCCCCGCGACTACGCATTGTTCGCCAGCGGAGGTGGTGGACCCGCTCATGGCTGGGATGTTGCAGAGGAGCTCGGAATAACACAGCTCCTAGTCCCACCGTTTCCTGGTGCCGCATCGGCACACGGAATGCTCATGAGTGGTCTTCGAGTTGAATCGGTACGCACTGTACATCGCCCTCTTGCAGATGTTGACCGTGAGGTATTGCGAACACTGCTGATCGATTTATCAGAGGAAGGCGCCGCACGACTTCCAGACCAGGCCGATAATTCTTCAGCAGAATGTCGTTACCAACTCGATCTACGCTATCGCGGACAAACATACGAACTTGAAATCCCAGTACAGATCGACAATTTAGCGGCCGATCACCTGGCCGACTTGTTTCACCGAGCGCATCAGGCCCGCTATGGTCACGCGCTACCTGATGCCGAAGTCGAATTGGTGCACGCTCGTGCTTCCTCAGTTATTGCGCGTGCGCAATTATCACGTTCTGCGCCGCATTGGCCAGGCGCAAAGAAAACTGATTCCCGGTCGGTATATTGGGGTGCTGAACAAGGTTGGCTCGAGACTACTGTTGTATCCCGCAACACTGTACAAGAAATAGGTTTTATTACTGGGCCCGCTATTGTTCAGCAACCAGACTCGACCTTAGTAGTACCACCTGGCGTGCGCGCGAGGGCCCTCGTCGACGGCTGTATTATCCTTCAAAGCACGGGGGAATAAACATGAGTAATAACATTGATCCAATTACGAGCGGTGTAATCCGCAGCCACCTTGTCTCCGTTGCGCGCGAGATGGGAGTGACATTGAGACAAACTGCGTACTCCAACATCTTTAACGAAGGTTCGGATTTTTCATGTGGCGTATTCGATCACGCGGGACGCCTATGGGCGCAAGGTGAGTTCTTACCCATCCATCTCGGCGCCCTACAATTTGCTGTACGTGAGGCGATCGAAGAGGTCGGAATCTCGACCTTTGAAGAAGGCGACGCAGTGCTATTAAATGATCCCTATCGAGGCGGGACCCACCTCCCAGATCTGACTGCAATAACCCCAATTTTCTATTCTGGAAGTATCGTTGCGTTCGCGGCAAATCGTGCTCACCACGCGGATATTGGTGGCAGCGTCGCAGGAAGTTTCTACAGCAAAGCCACTGAGAACTTCCAAGAGGGATTGCGGATTCCGCCGATCCGCTTCGTTCGCAAAGGCAAAATAGACTCCGATTTAATGGAAATCATACTTAACAATGTTCGGGTGCCTCGTGAAATGCGAGGCGATCTCGAAGCACAGATATCGTCGAACCGGACTGCGGTCACTCGTACTATCGCGTTATGCGAACGTTATGGTGTAAGCGTGGTCCAGAGCGCTGCGGACGAAATGTGTGCGCAATCCGAAAAACGCATGCGCGCTATAATTTCCAGTTGGCCAGATGGATCTTGGTCTAGTGAAGACTACCTCGATAATGACGGTATCAATCCCGACTCAATAAAAGTACATGTGACCGCTACAATCGCCGGCGACACATTAACTTTTGACTACAGCGATACTGATAAACAAGTCGCCGGCCCGATGAACTCGGTGCGAGGTATGACGGCATCAGCAACCTATCTCGCCGTGCAGGCAGCTGCGGATCCCACGATTCCTGCAAACGATGGTGCGTATCGCCCAATTAAGATTATTGCTCCTGAGGGCTCACTCCTGAATCCTCGGTTTCCAGCACCTTGCACAGCAGGTAACGAGACATCACATCGCATTGTTAATGTGGTACAGAGTGCACTAGCTCAGTTGCCGACAGGACCTAACGTGATCGCCGGCGACCACGGTTCATCGAATAATCTCTTGATCTCATCTGTCGACAAGCGCTCCGGAGAATTTAAAGTCTTTTTTTCTTATCCAGAAGGAGGTTGGGGTGCACTTGATGAGAAAGACGGAGAAAATGCGCTTTTTTCTATTGTCGGGAATTGCAAAAACATGCCGGCAGAAGCTGTCGAGCTGCATTTTCCAATCCGCCTGCTTTGCTATGAGCTACGTCAAGACACCGGTGGCGCTGGACGCCAGCGTGGAGGATTAGGTACACGCCGAGACTACGAAGTTTTGTCCGACTCCGCTTCGCTTTCCTTTGTTTCTGATCGATGCATCTTCGGCGCGAATGGATTAGATGGCGGCGACCCAGGGGGACTGGGACAATATTTAATTAATCATGGTGACGGGCCAAAACTCGCAGCTCCCGATTTCATCTCTAAAGGCACCCAGGTAGCACTTCGAGTCGGTGATGTAGTGAGTCAACGCACCGCAGGCGGTGGGGGTTACGGTAATCCAATCGCTCGCAGTGTTGAAGATGTTGCACGGGATCTTCGATTGGGTTACATCTCCGACAACGCTGCTGAGGAAATCTACAAAATACATCGGCGGTGATATCACTTAGATTCGTCCGTTACATGTTTTAATTAATTAATTTGATGGGAAGGTAGCAGCATTTCGGACATGTTATTTCGCCCTTTCCCTATATTATATGTTTGAGCATGCCACCATTAATTTATTAGTTCTTTAGCTCCTATCGGGCAAGGAAACAATTCCAACGATATTTTTTGATTGCCTCGCGTACACTAATTGAAAACCACCGTCTACCAATGCGGGCTCATCAAAATAAAGTAAAATGTAGTCTCCTAGCTCCTTCGCCGCATACAAAGAAAATTCACCGCGAAAACTCAAACCGCCGTATATCACGTATCCTGTCGCTACGTCTAACACCTTAGATTCTATGTTTTGGGCGTATTCGCGCTCACTTTTTCCAATCAAGTGTGTAGAAAGGGATCGAGGGTCCAATTTATATCCAGGGATCTCAACTATGAGATTCAACTCAGGATATTCTTCGTTATAGATTACTTGCGAATCTCTTGAATAATATTCATCTGCTGTGACTGTCACTGTCACTACGGAGAGAATCGCGTAAAAATAATAAAATAAGATATTTATCCTAAGAAACCTTTCCATTAATGCTCTTTCAGGTACTGACAACTCGATAGGACTAGAGCCAAACCGGCTACTGTTTTTAAGTCGCCGCTAATTAGAACCCCATGGCGCCTGGTGCAGTGCCCAAAGAGGCGGAGTGAAAGCCGTCGACAGCTATTTTCATGATTGAACCAAATTAATTCAGCGTCAGCACAATTTTACCAGTGTGCTCATCAGCCTCCATCAAGCGGTGCGCTTCAGCAACTTCATTAAATTCTATTGTATGTCCAATATGTGGCACCAACTTCTTTTGCTCTGCCAGCCGGACAACTCTCTCCATGGCACTCCGGTTTGCTCGAGTGACACCCTCGATGGACAAATTCTTACCAAAGACTTGACCAAGATTCAGATCAACGCTTAACCCACTGTGCGATCCAATAACAACAATTCGACCATGCAATGCGGCCGCCTCTACGCTCCTCGGCCAAGTCGCCGCACCGACAAGCTCAACAACGCACTCTGCGCCACGACCCGACGTCAACTCAAGCACCTCTTCAGCCCAGTTTTCGCCAGGGCGGTCAATAATGACCTCGTCGGCGCCCGCGTTACGTAGCAGTGTTGTTTTATCAGGTGAGCGAGTAATAGCAATGGCACGCACTCCCGACATTCGCGCTATATCCAACGCCGCATGGCCACAGCCCCCGGCTGCACCGGTTACAACGAGTGTCTCTCCTTCTTTGAGTCCTGCCCGATCAATAAGGCCGAACCAAACTGGCCCATAATTAACTAGTAATGCCGATGCTTGTTCAAACGAAAGCGAGTCCTCAAATGAAATCAAGCCAGCTGTGGGCCAAGCAAAGTATTCCGCGTACCCACCACAGCCCGGCGTCTGCACACCTAATACCCGGATCTCCGGGCAGACATTGTCATAGCCCGTGCGGCAATAGGAACAGGTCCCGCATGACAGATGTGAATGCGGGACCACGTTTGCTCCAAGTAGAAGTCCATTCGCGCTACCATTAATCGTATCGATCACTCCTGCCGGTTCAACTCCGGGCAAATGTGGAAATACGATATTTTTGCCGAAAAAGAAGTTCTCTAGCGGTTGTCCACCATAGACTCCGGCACGCAACTCTGTGTCCATTCGATTTACGCCGCAGGCTTTAATATCGATCAGCGCTTCATCCCGTTTTGGGGTAGGTTGAGGGATATCATCAATGCTAAAAACATCGGGTGTACCGAAACGAGGTATACGTGCGGCTTTCATTTTTAAACTTGCTCAATCTCGATCAAAG
>CAYFFH010000239.1:0-5156 GCA_964342175.1 uncultured Enterobacteriaceae bacterium
CTACGACGAAGAATTGAAACTCGTTATGGCTGCAGATGAATATGGGTTCGACAGCACATGGGTCGTAGAACATCATTTCGAAGACTATTCGATGTGTCCCGATAACTTTGTCTATCTGGCCTATCTCGCGGCAAAAACTAAGCAGATCAAACTCGCGACCGGCGCGGTGATTGTACCGTGGAACACACAACCCTTGCGCATTGCTGAAAAGGCAGCCTTACTTGATCAAATTTCTGGAGGTCGAGCGATTCTAGGGCTTGGCCGCGGTTTGTCCAGACGAGAATTCAACCAATTTGGTGTTGATATGGATGAATCGCGAGGGCGCTTCGATGAAGCCGTGCCTATGGTTCTCGAAGCTCTCGAAACAGGAGTGATGGAAGAACACCATGGCAAGTATTTCGATCAACCGCGTGCCGTCATCCGACCGAAGCCAAAATCATTTGACGGTCGAGTTGCCCAGATCGCAATGAGCCCCGAATCCGGGCAGGAGGCGGCGAAACACGGTGCGCGGCTAATGGCCTTTAATTACATCCCTATCGAGCAACAAAAAGCGGAGTACGAAGCATACGCCGCAACATTCCGTAAGAACCATAATAAAGAGCCAGAGCCGATGGTTCTATCCGAAGTCATGCTGTGTGACAAAGACGCGATGCGCTGCGAAGACAACGCACGCAAATATATTGGCGGCTACATGTTAAGTGTAATGCATCACTACGAACTTATGGGTGAACACTTTAAAGATGCGAAAGGCTACGAGGCGTACGGAGATGCGGTTGATGCACTAAACTCGGCCGGACTCGAAAGCGCAGCTGACACTTATGTAAGCCAACAAATATGGGGTACTCCTCAGCAAATGCTGGATAAATTAGAACGGCGACGCAGCTATCTAGGTGATGCAGGTCTGTTGTGTATTTTCCGCTGCGCTGGCCTGCCCTTCGAAGATGCGAAACGCAGCATGGATACTTTCGCTACGGAAGTCATGCCCGAACTGCGTAGCTGGGGTTCAAGCTCTACGACCGAAGCCGCCTAAAACACTATCGACGGTATAGAAATTTTTCAGGCGTGATTTTGGACTGGAAATAATTAACTGTGAAAAAAAATAAAGAGAGGAAGTAACCATGCCCCACGTTAATCGCAACGGTGTCAACATATATTACGAGAGCCTAGGTGAAGGCTCCCCTACCCTTGTTTTCCTCCACCCCTGGGCGACTAACCGCTACATATGGGCTGGCCAGCTAGCTATTTTTGCACAAACCAATCGCTGTATTATGGTTGACCATCGCGGTCACGGACAATCCGACAAGCCTGCTGAGGGCTATGGGATAGACGAAATGGCCGCCGACGTCGTTGCGATCCTAGACGATGCAGGCGTCGACCGCGCTGTCTTAGTCGGGAATTCGATCGGCGGCATGACCGCGATGCAAATGAGTCTTGATGCGCCTGATCGAGTGATCGGTAATTTGATCTTAAGTAGTGGAACAAATATCGGTGCTGACACACCACCGGAAGTACAAGAAGCAATGCAAAAAGACTGGCGTGGAGTGTTCAGCGGTCTCTTAGATGCAGCAGTCTCTCCTAAATCGAAAAAAGAT
Organism: uncultured Enterobacteriaceae bacterium; assembly: GCA_964342175.1. Lineage (GTDB taxonomy): Bacteria > Pseudomonadota > Gammaproteobacteria > UBA11873. Next base: position 1,593 of record CAYFFH010000239.1, read on the forward strand.
AAGCCAGAAATTCTGGCCTTCATGGAAGGTTGCTTTCGAACAGATACAAATTTTACCGAAGGTGTGTTTTGGACGAGCGCCGCAGATCCCAAAGGTGTGTTTAATTGGAACATTTCCGATCGACTAAAAGACATTAACCAGCCAACGATGATCATCGCAGGCGAGGATGATGGTGCAACCACGCCAGAGCAGAATAAGTTCTTAGCAGACAACATCCCCAATGCAAAAATCAAGATGTACAAAGATGTGGGTCATTTTTGCCAGCTAGAAAAGCCCTCGGTCTTTAATGCGGAGCTAGAAGCCTTCATCGCCAGCGTCTCTTAGGTCAATCTACCCTACACACTGACGATGCCGCGACACCCTACGACTTAGTTGTTTGCACCAACTCGCCTTTCCAGCGATGCTCTTCGAGCGGGGTACTTATTAGCATGACGATGAATATAGAGATCCGCGAGGGTATGCGCGTTTTATGGGATGTTCCGATCGAAATGGACGACGGCCTCACCCTAATGTCTGATGTCTTCTTACCACTCGAGGAAGGGAATTATCCGGTACTTTTGAGCTACGGACCATATGCAAAAGGTCTACATTTCGAGGACGGTTACCCTGACCAGTGGCGAATCATGGGTGAACAACACCCGGATGTACCAGCGAACTCCACAAATATTCATGCGAATTGGGAAGTTGTCGATCCCGAAAAATGGTGTCCACACGGCTATGCCTGCGTCCGAGTTGACTCACGTGGTGCTGGTCGATCCCCAGGCTACATCCAGCATTTTTCGCCGCGTGAGACTCAGGACTTCCACGATTGCATTGAGTGGGCCGGAGTACAAGATTGGTCTAATGGCAAGGTCGGCATTACTGGAATTTCCTATTACGCGATGAATCAATGGCAGGTGGCATCCATGCAACCGCCGCACCTCGCGGCGATGTGCTCATGGGAAGGCGCAGCGGATTGGTATCGTGACTCAACTCACCACGGCGGGATGCTATCAACCTTTTGGGCGAATTGGTACGGTAATCAGGTTGAGTCCGTACAGTTTGGACTGGGTGATAACGGTCCGAAGAGTCGTGCAACCGGGATGAACGTGTGCGGTGACGTGAACTTGTCCCGGGAGGAGATGGCCGAAAACCGTTGCGACTTTGGACAGGAACTACGCGATCACAACATCATCGATGATAACTACTATAATCCGCGTTTACCGCAATGGGATAAAATCGAAATACCGCTGCTATCATCGGGCAACTGGGGTGGACACGGGCTCCACCTCAGGGGTAACACTGAAGGTTATTTTCGATCGGCCTCGAAGCAAAAATGGCTCGAGATGCACGGCATCGAACATTGGACCCATTTTTATACTGACTATGGTCGCAAGATTCAGCTCGCATTTTTTGATCACTTTCTACGTGGTATCGACAACGGTTGGGATAAAACACCCGCTGCGATCCTGAACATACGTCACCCGAACGAAAAATTTGTGTTGCGTTACGAACAAGATTGGCCGCTGCCAGACACCCAGTGGACAAAACTCCATCTTGATCCAGTGGGACGTAGCCTATCAACGATACCGAGCACTGTTGAGGATTCTATCGAGTACGATACATTGGGCGAAGGAGTGACGTTTACGATGGTCACCGCCGAAGATACAGAAATCACCGGACCTTTAGCGGCAAAGTTACACGTCTCTTCATCTACGCCGGATGCAGATCTGTTTCTTATCTTTAAGGTATTCGACCCAGACGGCGCCGAAGTCACATATCAAGGCGCGCTAGATCCACATACACCCATTGCCCATGGTTGGTTGCGCGCGTCTCATCGCAAGCTCGATGCGGATCTATCTCTCCCCTTCCGTCCATTCCATACGCACGATGAAAAGCAGCCGCTAGCACCGGGTAAAATCTACGAACTCGATATCGAAATCTGGCCGACTTGCATCGTGGTTCCTGCCGGGTGGACTATTGCTCTGACAATACAGGGCTCAGATTACCAATACTCTGATACCGTTGAACAGGTTGGTTGGTTCACAATGACGGGAGTCGGCCCGTTTAAACATGACGATCCAAGCGACCGACCAATAGAACTCTTCGACGGTAAAGTTACATTGCATTTCGGCTCTGAACGAGAATCTTTCGTGCTCGCACCTATCATCCCACCCAGATAAATCGACAATCGCGTGGTCCGAACGTCTTGGACGCGTCATATAGGAGTAAACAGGATGGCCAGTAAAATTTCTAAGGCAAAAAGCAATCGGGAGGCGATCTGGCCGGGTGGAGTACCGAAGCCCGCAATGCCCTACTCCCCTGCAATAAAAGCCGGACCATGGGTATTTATCGCGGGCCAATTGGCATCAGACTTTGGCCCAGACGGGCTTGCAATGGAATGTCGCGACCATCCTGATTTGCCTTTCCAAAGCATACCGCAGCGCCGCCAATCAGCGTACATCTTACAAAATATTAAGGATACTTGTGCAGCTGCAGGTGCAAGTTTAGACGACGATTCGGTGCGTATCTGGCAATGGTTTACCGCACCTAACCAGAACCGTGATGGTGGTACTTGGGTTGGAGACGGATTCACTATTACACCTTATTTAGAGGAACGTGATCGCTTTCTCACACATGATCGCCCAGCTTCAACTGGTATGGGGATCAAGAACCTACTCGTCAAAGATACGATCGTCGAAGTTGATGTGTTGCTTAATACCGAAACGAAAAAGCAACAGGTGGCGCTCGATGTGCCGCAAGCACTCGCAGGGTATTCTCAAGGCTTAATCACCGGAGACTGGGTCTTTACGGCCGGGGAACACGCAACCGATTTCGTTGGTGATACTGGGCGGGCCGACTACAACGGGCCACGTTCTGCCATTCAACTCGACGCCCGCACACCAAGCGAGCTGTTGTGGTACGGCCTCCCCGTGAAGTTGCAGACGCAAAAACTGTTCGACAAGCTTGAGCGTAATCTAGAGACCTGCGGATCGTCGATGAAAGACGTCGTGCACGCAACCATCTACTACAGTCACCCTAAAAATCTTGCTGAGATCGAAGAGGCCTGGATCGAGCGATTTCCAGTTGATCCACCAGCACGAACAATGATCCCCTACATGGGAATCGGGATCCGCGGATGCGATCCAGAGATAGCGCTTGTCGCACTTAAGAAAGGTGGGAAGACGAAAAAACAAACGATTATGGCCGATGGCGTAGGCGCACCAATAGGACATGAACCGCACGCGGTCAAAGCTGGAGATCTTTTGTTTTTCTCAACGCAGATTGCCGGCGACACCAACGGACTTTGCGCTGGGGGGAAACGCGCAGAAGAATATCCGTGGTATGGCCTCCCTGCACGCGCGCAAATGAATTTTATACTGGAAAACGTTGCAAAAGTATGTGAGGCGGCTGGGACATCAATAGAGAATATTTGTCGACGCCAAGCCTTTCATACGGACTTCGACTGGTTCATGGAGTCTATCGACGAATGGGCACGCCACTTCCCAAAAGATCCACCGTGTTCGACAACGTTGGAAATCGGTGGCCCACTCCATCTCGACGGTGCGCTTTTTCTTCTTGACT
>CAYFFH010000240.1:0-5117 GCA_964342175.1 uncultured Enterobacteriaceae bacterium
CGCTATCAATGCCCAGTTTTTATTGCTTCTGATCAAGCCTTATCTCAGAACACCGCAACAATCGATCCATTAGATTTGCAACGAGTTGCCATTGACCAGGGGAAACGACTCGATAGCGAGGGCTTGAGCGAACTTGAGACCTACAAACGATATTTGTTTACAGAGGATGGTGTCTCTCCGTACACGATACCCGGGACACCCGATGGTATGTCATTGGTTACCGGAAACGAGCATGATGAGTTCGGACTAGTGTCGACAGATCCTGTCAACAGAGTTCGGATGGTTGACAAACGTCAATCGAAAATGAAGACAATGCTGCCAGATTTACCGCGAGCGGGGCGTTATGGCGACCTTGACGCAAAGATAGGGATAATCGGCATTGGCATGACCTTCGGTGTCATTTTGGAAGCCTTAGATACGCTTGCGGATCGCGGAATCGATGCGCAATATTTCCAACCCCGGACGTTGTGGCCAATGCTTGAGGAGACGATCGCATTCATCAACGATTGTGATGTCGTGTATGTTGTTGAGCTAAATGCCGAAGGGCAGCTTGCTGGTTTGTTTGTGCGTGAAGGTGCGGACGCTTCGCGCATCCGAAAGCTTTTACACTATGACGGCACACCTATCCGTTCGGATGCGGTGGTCGATTTTGTAGTAGAAGATCAAAATCGAGCTTTAGGTGAGGAGGAAGTGGCATGACTAAGACGTTCACGCCGGCGAGACCAATTTGGTGTGCAGGCTGCGGCGACTTCGGTGTCCAGCAGGCGTTAGAAAGCGCGATGAAAAATTTGAATATTGAATCCCATAATTCAATGATTATCGCAGGAATAGGCTGCTCTGGATCGCTGCAGAATAATGTCCGCTGCTACGGTTACCATGCTCTCCACGGGCGTGTGTTACCGACGGCAACAGGGGCCAAGCTAGCGAATTCGAGTCTCACCGTGATCGGTGTTGGTGGCGATGGTGATGGTTATGCTATCGGCGGTGGACACCTTGTGCACACCCTGAAGCGTAATCCGAGCGTGACCTACATTGTGATGAACAATGGAACATATGGGTTGACAAAAGGCCAAGCGTCGCCAACTAGCCCAAACGGTTACGGTGAAAATAACGAGGAGGATCTTGATCCTATATTGCTCGGCATGAGTATCCCTGGTTCGTCTTTTCTTGCACGCGGCTATACCGGTCAACCCGCGCAGTTGCTAGATTTAACTACGAGCGCGCTGGAGCATGCGGAAAGTGGTCGCGGTTTCGCGTTCCTGGAAGTTCTATCGCCCTGCGTCACCTATAACGATACCTATCGTGAGTGGCGTACGGATGTGTACGACGTAGAACAGGACGCAGATTATAACTCTAGTGACAAAACTGCGGCGTTCTCGCGCCTAATGGAATTGCGTGAACAAGGTCGACTGCCAATTGGATTGCTTTATCGGGGTGAGCGTGTTGCGTTGGAACAAACGGCGTTGAATCACGAGTTCCCTCCCTTAGCTTTGCAGGATATCGAACCAGGCAAACTAATGGACAAGTATCAAAAAGCGATGGAGTCTTTTATGCGATAGTAGTCTTTCGCACTATTTAATATCACTAGCCACTGAAATTCGGTGGTGTATTCAACGCGGGGTCGGCAAGACCTCGTTTTTTTATTCCTATATTGTGATTTGGAATCCGATTACGCGTATCGTGTGGTATGCGATCCAGGAGTCCCAATTTTGTATCCTCGACGAATCGGGATGATTAACTTCATTGATGGAGATCTTAAGCCTGTGGCCGATGAAGAATTTAAAAATCATTTATCCGTAGGTCGCGAGATCGTGATGGCGGGAGCTCAGCGTCGATTACACGCTCGTCAAAGTGGGCGTGCAATCGTGAAGTACATCAGTAATGAAGTTGACATTTTGCTCATTGAACTCTGGGAGTGTGTTGGGGGAAAAGCTCGTAATCTGGTCGATATTGTTGCAGTGGGTGGCTATGGCCGTTCTGAACTATGTCCGTTTTCTGATTGGGATTTGCTTTTCCTTGTGCCGAGATTGAATGATCCGGAAATCGATGCCGCAATTCAACGCTACCTATATATCTTGTGGGACAGTGGTGCGCATATTGGGCACGGAGTCCGTACGCCAGCGGACACACGTAAGCACATACGTCACGATCCTCACGCGCAGACAGCTCTGCTCGAAGCGCGTTTGCTTACGGGCCTAGGTAAATTATACGCGAGAGTACAGGAAACATGTGGGCAGCAATTTTGGAGTAAACGCCAGCGGGTAGAATTTTGCGTTGAGAAACTCGACGAATTCAAAAAGCGACGGCGAGATATGGGTAATACTGCATTCTTAATGGAGCCAGACGTTAAAAATGCAAAAGGTGGTTTAAGGGATGTCAGTACGATATTTTGGCTATCAATGGCTTGGTATGGTACTCCGACGGCACGAGAACTTATTGGCCAAGGAGTGGTCGACGAAGCCGAATTTAATGGGCTTGTACGCGGACGAAACTTTCTTTGGCGCGCACGTTCTGGTCTTCATCTATTGGCCGGGCGTGAAGATGATCGCTTGCGGTTCGAGTATCAGCCAGAACTGGCAAAGATGCTTCAATTTCGGGACTCTGATAAAAGCAACGCGGTGGAACGGTTTTTGAAGATTTATTTTTTAAATGTCCGCACGATTGCCGATCTTGCAGATATCTTCGTGCTACATTTCGAAGAAAAAATTCGACCGCCTCGGCGTTGGCGACGGAGTCAAAGTTTGGGTAATGGGATGTCATTGCGCGATGGTAAAGTGACTATCAGTGATGAAAGGCTTTTCGCGACCGAACCGATAAATCTAATAAGGATTTTTGTCGAGGCGCAAAAAGAACATAGGGTTATGAATAGTTATGCACTCCGAATAGTGCGCAAATATTCTCGGGCGGTAGACGCAAAACTTCGCGCGTCGAAGGTCGCCAATTCATTGTTTCTTGAAATTTTACGCTCGCCGCGTAATGTTGCTACGAGCTTGAATCAAATGCATGAGACCGATGTTCTCGGACGCTTTGTCCCTGATTTTGGACGCATTACGGGACATGGGCAGTTTGACCGCTACCACTGTTATACAGTAGATGCGCACACCATTCGCGCAATTGATGTATTACGCGATTTTCGTTTGGGAGAAGGTCAATTCATTGATATGCCGCTGGCGTCAAAGTTAATGTTGGAGTTGCAGCGACCAGAGTTGTTGTTTGTGGCGCTAATGTTTCACGATATCGCGAAAGGTCGGGGTGGTGATCATTCTGAATTAGGGGAGCAGTTGTCCCGTAAATTTTGTCGTCGTCTCGGATTATCGGATGATGACACGGAACTGGTTGCTTGGTTGGTACGATTTCATCTCGATTTTTCGAAGACGGCACAACACTACGATTTATCTGATCCGGAAGTGATTGCTGACTTTAGCCGTTTCATCGGAGACAGGGAGCATTTGGTGTATTTATTCCTATTAACAGTTGCCGATGTTACTGCAGTTGGCCCCGGCACCTGGACTGAGTGGAAAGGGCATCTGTTCTCACAATTGTTTTATGCAGTGGAGGGATGTCTCCGTTCAGGTCGAATTACCCCCGACGACCAGGAACATCGCATTGCTTCGCGGCGCGAAAGCGTTTTAAAAATGTGTGCGAAGGGCGAACGTGAGGAAGTTGGCAGTGCGCTTGCCGTCCTGTCAAACACCAGCACATTACATTTTCCGCCAACTGTGTTGAAGGATTTGTGTTGTCTACTTACTCGGAAATCAGGCGCTTATTTGACCGTCAACGAGCCGCTTGGCCATACACAAGTGATTGTTTGGGGGCCAGATCGACCTAAGTTATTCGCCCATCTGACGGCAACTTTGGCTGGCGCTAATACAAAAGCACTCGCGGCTTACGCTTATTCGCTTCGTGATAGTCGAATCCTCGATGAATTCCATATTACGGATAGGCATGATTCGGCTGTCAGCGAGACCGGGCAACTTGATAGATTGCGACAGCGCCTTGAAGATGTGCTTGCGGGAAAGGTTCCTGCAGCGATCAAACGTCCAGCCAACCCAGATGTGCTTATGCAAGCATTGCCGGTTGAAGTTCGGCATCTTGAAGCTGCCGCCAAAAGTATTACTGCGATAGAAGTGGTGGCTGCAGATCGCAGAGGACTGCTTGCAGACATTGCCGAGGCGATTGCTGAAATGAACTTTGATGTCCGAGGTGCAAATATTGCCACGTTCGGTGAAAAGGCGGTTGATGTGTTCTTTGTTACTGACAGTGCTGGAGATAAATTGGATTCAGTTCAGACCGATGTCTTAATCCAGCGCCTCGAACAAGCAGCGCAGCTAGAGGCGAATCAGGCCTTTGCGGGTTAAAACAGCTATCGAATTTCCTTATTTTAGGGTGCGCAACATCTGTTCGAATACATCACATCGTGGTAGAACGGAGGACACGTAGATATGTTCATTGTGCGTGTGAAAATCCTCACCACAGAGGCCTAAGCCGTCGAGTGTAGGAATACCAAGCGCCCCGGAAAAATTGCCGTCACTACCGCCACCAACCATCCCATGCCCGGGTTCGTATCCGGCTTCTTTAGCGAAAGACGCAGCCATCGTATAGAGTCCAATTACAGCTTCGGATGGCTCGAACAATGGTCGGATCGCACCCTGTTCAACTTTAAATGGAACATCTGGATTGATAGGTTTTAATGCCATCATCCGGTTACAGACGTCATCGAGATCGACCTGAGTCGGAGCAACTGCTAGGACCTGTGCCGTGCATTCCGCGGGTACAACGTTGACGAAGGTACCGCCGTTGATTACTCCAACGCTGAATGTGACATTGCGATCTGGTTCGGACATTTCTTCAATACGGATGATTTGATTGGCCATTTCATTAATGGCACTACTTCCTTTATTCAAAAAAGCACCGGCGTGCGCAGGCTTACCCTTTGTAGTCAATAGAAAACGGGCGAAGGCCCATCTTCCGGTTATTAAATTACCGCGATCCTGCGCGGGTTCAGGCACGAGGACGAAGCGGTTTTTCATCGATTCGGCCTCGATGTACTTCCGCGTTGTCGGACTGCCTAATTCTTCATCGGGGATAAACATAAAAGTTACCGGAAGGTGTGTCTG
>CAYFFH010000241.1:0-5113 GCA_964342175.1 uncultured Enterobacteriaceae bacterium
TGGCCAAAAATATTATTGTCTATTTCAATTTTCCCGAACTATTAGTCAATAAACATTGCTATCAGTCCAAAACTGCGGATATTGAATAACTGAAGTTGATTGACGGGAGCAAACTCTCTTGACATATTCGTTAACAATTTAAAGGTATTCGTGCTAGGTATATGCTGAAGGGTAGTTGCTTATGCGCTCAAGTAAAATACGTATTATCAGGCGCTCCGTTATTTCTTGAGAATTGTCACTGCAACATGTGTAGAAAATTACACGGCAGTGCATACACTACATTTGCAAAAGTAAAAGTATCAGACTTTCAGTTTGTCGCTGGACACAGCCTCCTAATACGATACCAATCATCACCGGAAGTCCAGCGCAGTTTCTGTAAAATCTGCGGGGGAAAATTTACATTCGAATGGGAGAAGATACCTGACTACATCTGGCTCGTGGCTGGCACTTTAGACGATGATCCCCGATTAAAACCAAAATTTCACATCTTTTTTGAATCAAAAGCGTCATGGCACGAAGTCCATGATACTTTGCCAAAGTATCCGGGTTTTCCGCCACCCGACGCCTGACCCTTTTACTAACCTATAAAATATTAAGAGATTAAGTAAGAGCACTCTGCTATCGGGCTGCTTTTTATTGGGATATCGCAGCAATGGAGGAATCAACCCTCCAAGGTTGATACTGCGGACATTCATCTGAATAGCCTACCCGAATCAGACTATTTCAGTTAGGACGTTTCGTCTACTCCAGGCTCAGTGCCGGCACATGTGGTATTGTTGTACGCTTCTTATCGCAGATGAAACGCGATTAAGAACCTTTACGTATTGCATCGCACACAAAATGGAACGACTACTTTAAAATTTTGAGTTGAATATTCTGAGATGTGGGTCCAAAATAAGAAAAAACGCACATTCTGAAACATCTAAAAGCCTAAAAGGTGGAAGCTATAATACTGATCGATGGCGTAACGAATTAGAAATTTCACGCTTATTCCAGCCCCTTCTGAAATCTTTCTTGTCTACTAATGTTATTTTTTCACACACGATCTATTGAATTAAGCAATGCTTTGGGCAACCTCAGGCTTAATCGAATTCGAAAATTTACCGTTAAACTCGGTAGCCCTTACCCGTGTACTTGTGCCGGTGCGCGGGTAGGATCACTTTTATTGGCACGTACTAGGAGATTAATCCTGAGATGAATATCTATGTTGGTAACCTATCCTATGATATGAGTGAAGAAGACCTCCGCAATTCTTTCGAAGATCATGGGACCGTAGAATCTGCAAAAATAATCATGGACCGTGAATCTGGACGATCAAAAGGGTTCGGTTTCGTCGAAATGCCAGACAACGCAGAAGCGGCGGCGGCGATACAGGAACTCAACGATGCTATGGTTAATGGTAGACAACTTCGAGTAAACGAAGCGAGACCGCGCCGATAAAGTAGACTGCATTAGAAAATGCAGTCGCGCAATACGCGCACATTTAGGACACTAGTATGGAGATCCACGATGTGCCTGATTCTAGGCAAACTGGATCGACGGGACTCGAGTTCTGGTTCGACTTTGCAAGCACCTACTCTTATCCAACCGCACTCCGGATAGAAAAACTTGCGAAAGCTTGCGACGTAACAATAATTTGGCGTGCCTTCTTATTAGGTCCTATCTTTCAATCGCAAGGTTGGTCGGACTCACCATTCAACATTTATCCATCGAAAGGTAGATACATGTGGCGGGATTTGCAACGTGTTTGTAATGAACACCGGTTAGAATTTCATCGGCCATCGCGTTTTCCACGAAATAGTGTCCTCGCGGCTCGTATCGTATGCGCTTTCGAGTCTACACCATGGATTGCCGACTTTATCCGACATGTCTTTTCTGCCAATTTTGTTCTTGATCTCGACATTTCTGATCCAGACGTACTTTCAGACTGCCTAAGGTTACTCGGCCAGGACCCAGAAGCCGTAATAGCGACGGCTACGGGGCCAAGTGCAAAATCAAAACTCAGAATATCTACCTCTAATGCCCAAAAGATTGGAATATTTGGCGCACCTAGTTTCGTCATTGGACACGAAATGTATTGGGGGAATGAGCACTTAGAAAAAGCGATCGAAAGGGCTCGGCAAACCTCTCCATGAAGCTCTAGAGTTACTTAGAAGCGCTACAAGAGAATGAAAATTAATGTAAATACTCTCGCATCTGTACTTTCCATTACTTGTGGCGTGCATCTAAGCCTAGAATGCGGTAACTCGTCTAGACCAAGAAATAAATTGCTACTTGATGGTCCGATATAATTCCACAGACCTCAAACAATCCCGAATAATCGAGATAACCGTTCCTCAAAGAGCGAATTTACTGCCCATTGCGCAGCTTAAATCGTTGAATTTTTCCAGTACCTGTTTTCGGCAAGTCGGCTCTAAACTCGATCCACCGCGGGTACTTCCAAAACTCAATATTTTCCTTCACATGAGATTGTAATTCTTTCACCAAAGTAACGTTTTGCTTTCCTGGATCATCCAAAACAACGAACGCCTTTGGCTTGAGGTTTCCACTCTCGTCTGGATGGGCAACAACGGCAGCCTCGAAAACTTTTGGATGGCTTATCAGTGCAGCTTCAACATCGACGGGAGAAACCCAATTACCACCAGATTTAAACATATCGTCTGTCCGGCCACAGAAACAATAATATCCTGCTTCATCCTGATAATATTTATCACCCGTATAGGTCCATTCTCCGACAAATGTCACTCGCGACTTCTCCCGTGCATGCCAGTATCCTTCTGCGCTGGACTCTCCTTTGACGACCAATTCACCTATCTCTCCTTTAGCGACTAGGCTCCCGTTTTCATCGAGCAATTTAGTCTCGTAACCGGGCACCGGAATTCCTGAGGTACCGTAACGTACATCGCCCGGACGATTACTCAAAAAGATATGTAACATCTCGGTTGAGCCTACTCCATCAATAATTTCTACGCCGAAGCTTTTATGCCAACGGATCCCCGTATCTGCTGGTAGCGCCTCACCAGCTGAAACACAGATTCGCAGTGAGCTCAATTCTAGTCCTGAATTCAATAATTCATCAGCTAAAATTGCGGCGTACAATGTCGGCACTCCGAAAAAAATGCTCACTTGAGCTTGTTTCAATATCCCGATTACTGACACTGGCGTCGGCCGTTCTGCAGTAAGCACTGCAGTAGCGCCAACCGACAAAGGGAATGTCATTGAGTTTCCTAACCCATACGCGAAAAACATCTTTGGGGCAGAAAAGATCACATCCTCGCTTTTTATTCCAAGCACCTGCTGCCCGTAGGTTTGGGCAGTGTATAGGATGCTACTATGAAGGTGCTTGATGCCTTTTGGATTCCCAGTAGAGCCGGACGAATAAGCCCATAGCGCAATATCGTCGGCGTGGGTTACAGCAGGATCGAGTTTCAATGACGCAAGAGCAGTTATTTCATCAAGCATTGTACATTGTCCCACTTCAGCACCAGCAACAATAATGCTATGTAGATATGGTTGATTTTCTAATGCGGGTAAAACTCTTGAATAAAGACTTGAACTTACTACTAGCGCCTGGGCTCGACTATCTTCGAGGATGTAGCCATAGTTTTCGCCAGTTAGTAATGTATTAATTGGGACCGGGACTAAACCTGCTTTTATGGCTCCCCAAAACACCGACACGAAATCGATGCCATCAACCATAATCATTGCGACCCGCGCTTCAGCAGATAAACCAAGGCCTTTTAGAGCGTTTCCCGTTCGGTTTACCCGAACGCCGAGTTCACTATATGAGTAGCGGCCCTCGTCATCGATAATAGCGATCTTATCGAGGTAGTCAGTTTTAAGGTGGCGATCAATAAAAAAGCTTGCGGCGTTCAATTCTCCAGAAAAGTCTTCCACCTTAGTCATCGAGAAAATCGGGAAAATCATCGGAGACCGACATCGTGAACTCTGCCGAACGTTTCTCGAGAAAACTAACGACACCTTCTCGCGAATCGGCAGCGCCCCCCATATAGTACAAAGCCATCGACTCTTTACGAAACGCATCTACCGGATCTGCCGCTCCAAGCATCTGCCAAAGTAAACGTCGGACGATCGCTGCCGATACGGCGCTCGTCTTGTCTGCGATCGAGCGGGCAATCTCATGCGAACGTGGTAGGAGTTCATCAGGCATTAATAGCTCCGAAACTAAACCACCATCAAAAGCCTCTTGAGCACTAAATATGCGACCGGTTAGAAACCAATCGAGCGCCTTACTAATGCCTACAATCCTCGGAGTAAACCAAGAACTACACGCGTCTGGCGCAATGCCCCGTTGAACAAATACGAACCCCATCTTAGAAGAGCTGCTAGCAAGCCTGAAATCGCAAGCTAAGGTCATAGTTAAGCCAACCCCTGTAGCGGGCCCGTTGATTGCTGCTATGACGGGTTTGCGCGACCTGAAAATTCTTTGGGTCAACTCACCGCCCCCGTCTCGATGAGAGTCAATATCATAGTTACCAGTACGATTAAACGTATCGGCCCCAGACCCGAGATCCATACCCGCGCAAAATCCCCTCCCAGCACCAGTGATAATAACTACCCGTACATCATCGTCTTCATCTGCTTCATCGAACGCAGTGAGTAATTCCGCATGCATTGTGTAGTTATAGGCATTAAGTACTTCCGGACGATTGAGGAGAATTGTCATCACCTTGTTTTCTATACTTGTCACAAGCGTGCTTGCTGTCATTGTTGTTCTCTAACTTGGACAAAGTTCTCAATCACGGGTTTGACTTCTTCGATTACCCGGCGAGTTTGATCGAATGTATCAACATCGCCAGCAGCAACCGGAAACAGCACGAATTTCGAAGCCCCAGCATCTACATAGTCGCGTAGCCGTTGCGTCAAGTTGGCAGTATCGCCGACGCAGAACAATGGATTTAAGTCAATTTCATCACCAATACCAGCACGTTTTAACAGTGGTGAATTTTTAACGGCATCATCATCAGTTGACCCAATACGAAACGCTATTGAGGCACCATAATGGTCTTCGTCTATCTCCCTCCCTAAAACGGCCAACTCCGCTTTTATCATGGCAATAGTTTTAGCAACATCGGCGGGGGTTGCAGCCCCG
>CAYFFH010000242.1:0-5105 GCA_964342175.1 uncultured Enterobacteriaceae bacterium
TTCAATCCCAAATGCGGAAAAATCCCTCTGATGCTCGGCGCTTACTCGTTCGATAAGTGCCTCTGGAGTCACCCCCTCCTCCTCGGCCTTAAGCATAATCGGTGTACCGTGCGCATCATCTGCGCACACAAAATGGCATATGTGGCCTCGCATTTTTTGAAAGCGCACCCAGATATCCGTTTGCAGATATTCGACGAGATGGCCTATATGGATGGGCCCATTCGCATACGGGAGGGCACTAGTTACGAGAATTTTCCGTTTTTCGTGGCTCATTGTGATCAGTCTTGAAACGTGACTATAACGACTTTTTGCGATAATTTTAGGCGGCCTTTGTGGTGGGGCAACGTTAACATTTCAGACGCCCCGATACCATGCGCCGCGAAGCCGGCGCTTTGTGTAAAATAGCCACCTATTTAGTGTCCCAGAGAGCCTCCTATGTCCGTCACAGAAGAACAAATAAGCGCCGCCATCGAATCAACTATCGATCCTTATCTTGGTATCGATCTCGTTGCCGCTGGAGCTATCAACTCGATTAAAATTGAAGATAATTCAGTGCGAATTGAGATAGAGCTCGGCTTCCCGGTAGCGCGTTACGCCGCCGAGTTGGAAAATACGTTACGGTCACGGATTGCCGGGCTCCAAAATGACATTGAGGTCGAATTCGATATTCGCGCCAAAATAACTGCTCACGCCGTTCAGCATGGAGCAAAGAGACTTGCCGAGGTCCGAAATATCATCGCGGTTGCGTCCGGTAAAGGCGGCGTCGGCAAATCCACGACAGCGACGAACCTAGCACTCGCAATGCGAGACGAGGGTGCGCATGTCGCCATTCTCGACGCCGACATTTATGGCCCTAGCCAACCCCGCATGTTAGGCGCCCAAGGCAAACCAGAGTCGCGCGATGGTAAATCAATGGAACCCATTGTTAGTTATGGAATCCAATCGATCTCGATTGGCAATCTAATCGAAGAGGACACGCCAATGATATGGCGCGGTCCGATGGTAACAGGGGCACTTGAGCAGTTGCTAAATGATACCAATTGGTCCGACATTGACTACCTGATAATCGATCTACCGCCCGGAACCGGAGACATCCAATTAACCTTATGTCAAAAGATTCCAGTAAGTGGCGCTGTGATCGTTACAACGCCGCAAGACATTGCCTTATTGGATGCCCGTAAAGCATTAAAAATGTTTGAGAAGGTCGATGTTCCAGTCTTAGGCATAATTGAAAATATGAGCGTCCACATTTGTAGCAACTGTGGCAACGAGGACCATATTTTCGGTGCTGGCGGTGGTGAATCAATAGCTCAGCAATACGGCATTGACATGCTCGGTTCACTGCCACTGGATACTCAAATTAGGACGGGAATGGACAACGGAAAACCAACCGTAGCTTTGCAACCCGATTCAAGACCGAGCCATATGTACCGGGAAATCGCCCGGAGGGTCGGTGGGAAACTCGCGCTTCGCGCGAAAGACTACTCAGCAAAGTTTCCAAATATTGTCGTGCAGAACAACTGAGCTCTTACGATGCCTGTTAAATCCGATAAATGGATTACTCAAATGGCCACTGAACGCGGTCTGATAGAACCTTTCGAACCTCAGCAAATTCGTACAATCAACGGCGACCGCGTCATTTCTTACGGAGTTTCGAGTTATGGGTACGATATCCGGTGTGCACCGGAATTCAAAGTATTCACTAATATCAACTCAGCCATAGTCGATCCGAAGAATTTCGATCCAGAGAGCTTTGTTGACATCAACCAAAGCGTGTGCATTATTCCGCCAAACTCTTTTGCTCTAGCCCGCACGCTCGAATACTTTCGAATACCGCGCAACGTGCTCACAATTTGTCTTGGAAAATCGACCTACGCCCGTTGCGGAATTATCGTTAACGTCACACCGTTAGAACCAGAATGGGAAGGGCACGTAACGCTAGAATTCTCGAATACCACGCCGCTACCAGCAAAGATCTATGCAAACGAGGGTGTTGCGCAAGTTATCTTTTTTGAATCCGATGAAATCTGCAAGGTGTCCTACCGAGATCGTGGCGGAAAATATCAAAATCAGACCGGCGTAACCCTTCCGAAAACGTGACCGACGTTTGTCGTAAAACCTATTACTCGGCGCCAAACCACTAAAGTAAGGAAGCTGCGGCCCTAGCTTTATCGCTTTGGGCTGCGGGGAACGTTATTAGCCGCACCCGGCATAGCGCCGCACACGCGCGGCTTCGCCATGGTTGTGTTTGTCGTTGATCACGACCAACGATATTTCGAATCAGTCTTTCGGGTTATCTGACACCTCAAGCGTTATTGCCACCGAGTTGATGCAGTAACGCAGATTCGTCGGCGCAGGGCCATCTGGGAAAACATGTCCCAAATGGGCGTCGCAGGCTGCACAGAGCACTTCCGTTCGCACCATGCCATAGCCTACATCTTCACGACTTGTGACATTCTCAGGATCGGTCGGCTGCCAGAAACTCGGCCATCCGGTACCCGAATCAAATTTTTCCCTAGATTCGAACAATGGTGTCCTACAACAGATGCAAACGTAAACCCCTGGTTCGTTACACCTATTATACTTACCACTGAATGCCCGCTCAGTACCATGCTCTCTACACACATTATATTGTTCGGCTGTCAGCAATTCACGCCATTCGGCATCGTCTTTTTCTACCCGTTTAACCATCTGATCCTCCGAGCTAGCCTGGCTGCCAACGTAAACTTCGACGCGCTGCCAAACGATAAATTCAATTAGTCGTCAGTGCCACATACGACCTATTATAGATGAACAAAGCATCAAGTCTTGGCAGGTTGGGATATCAACGGCAAATGGTTTCTAAACACTACTACCCCAACCGGGTCATACCCGATCACGTCCCCTTCGGGCAATTATGCCACGTCAACTAAACTAGAAGCGCGATTTGTACAACTCTGGGCTGAACTCCAGTAACAAACGCTCGATCTTGCCACCGCCGAGATCAATCCTAAAGTGCATTAGTCGATGCTTTTTCGGGAGGGGAAAGTTTTAGTGATAAATTTTTCTGTCCCAGACAACTTCATTTCCTCTATAGATTGACCTGTTCGGGAGCAATAGGTAACCGAATTGATACGGTCTACCTTAATAAATTGGCATGCTCTCTTAGGAGGCTTTCAAACTCACTAAATGAAAACACATTGATTATTCCGAGACAGCACTCTAGAGTCTACGATAGAATTCGCTCCTATAAATCTAATTCAATTCACTCAGCTAGCATCTATGTTAGATATACCTAATTATCAGCGTCGCAAAAGCGCTGGTGTCAAGATCGGAAACGTTGTAATCGGCGGTGATCACCCGATTATCGTCCAGTCGATGACTAATACAGACACGGCGGACGCAACGGCAACCGCAAACCAGGTACAACAACTCGCGGCGGCGGGCTCCGAGATTGTTCGTGTGACCGTTGATACCGAGGCTGCGGCGGCCCAAATTCCCAAAATACGCAAAATGCTCGATGCCGTCGGTTGCAAAGTACCTTTAGTTGGTGATTTCCACTACAACGGCCACACTCTTCTAACTAAATACCCAGGGTGCGCGCAAGCTCTCGCTAAATTTCGTATAAACCCCGGGAATGTAGGATTTGGGCGAAAAAAAGACTCGCAATTTGCGACGATGATTAAAGTCGCAGTTGAGCTCGACAAACCAATCCGAATCGGCGTTAACTGGGGTAGCCTTGATCCTGCGCTGGTCACCGAAATGATGGACGCAAATGCCAAGCTCGAAAAGCCGAGAGATGCCGCCGCGGTAACCCGCGATGCTCTGATTTCCTCCGCCCTGCGTAGCGCTACGACGGCGGAAGAACTCGGACTTAACAGCGACAAAATTGTGATTTCGTGCAAGGTTAGTGGAGTCCAAGATCTTATAGCAGTCTACAGCGACTTGGCCGCACGGTGCGATTATGCGCTGCACCTCGGCCTCACTGAGGCTGGTATGGGCTCGAAGGGAATTGTTTCATCGACCGCGGCGATAGGTTATTTATTGCAGCAAGGCATCGGCGATACCATCCGCGTGTCGCTGACACCGGAGCCAGGCGGTGACCGTTCGCGCGAAGTCATTGTTGCTCAAGAAATCTTGCAGACTATAGGTCTGCGATCCTTCACTCCCCTCGTCATTGCATGCCCTGGTTGCGGACGCACGACGAGTACAGTATTTCAAGAACTCGCCGAGGAGATCCAAACCTACGTGAGAACACAGATGCCGATCTGGCGCGAAACCCATCGCGGCGTCGAAGAACTGAGCCTGGCGGTTATGGGTTGCGTTGTAAACGGACCAGGTGAAAGCAAACACGCCAACATCGGTATCAGTTTACCTGGGACCGGTGAAGCACCGGCTGCTCCGGTTTTTATCGACGGCAAAAAGGTAACTACGCTGCGGGGCGATAACATTGCATCCGAATTCAAGGTCCTACTGCATAACTACGTTAACGCGAATTACGCCCTGGTTTCTGAAGCCAACGAGCAACTCGAATGATTAACCTTGTCCGGCTATCTGCTAGTCCAAAGGTTACGCAGCGTTTCAGTGACAATATTTGATGTGGATTTCTGTTTGCTCTCGCAAATTCCATATCAACGCCTACTCTTTAACCTATTGTGGCAATGAACCTGAACCACTAGCAAACCAGTATCGGACATCCTAATCCCGCTTCGAGAACTGAGCGATTCAATCACTACGACATAAACTAAGGCAAATTTCCCATAGCTAGTAGAGCGCCCCAAAACCAGCACAACCATCCGTTTCTAACGGACGGAGACAAGCGCCTTGCCGAAGATCACCATGCCCATCACAGCGGTTAATTTAATCAAACCTTTCTGGGATATTTGCAGGCTGAAGCGGATGCCTCAGGATATTCCTGCGTCGCGATTTTTGTTCAACGTCGTTCTGTGTACCTACCTGTTACTTGCTACAGTATTCAACCTGGTCGGGTCTACGATTGCGGAAGCCTGCCTTTTTAGTTTGCTAATGACGACATTGCTACTAGTTTTTATCCGCATACTCCTATTAATGCGTCACTACGACGGACGCATGTTACAAACTGCGACTGCCCTAATGGGCGCTTCAAT